>CAMNZV010000129.1 GCA_946575275.1 uncultured Clostridium sp.
ATTAACTCTTCAACTAAGTCCTCTTCTTTTACCTTTTTTATTATTTGACCTTTTTTAAATATTATACCTACACCTTTTCCACCAGCTATTCCAATATCAGCTTCCCTAGCTTCTCCAGGTCCATTTACAATACATCCCATTACAGCTACTTTAATGTTTTTATTGACTTTCTCAAGTCGTTTTTCAACTTCATTAGCTATTTTTATAAGATTAATCTCTGTTCTACCACAGGTTGGGCAAGAAACAAATTCCAACCCTTCTTTTCTTAAACCTAAAGCTTTTAAAATCTCTTTTGCAACTTTAATTTCTTCTATTGGATCACTTGTTAAGGATACTCTTATGGTATCTCCAATGCCTTCTGCAAGTAATGTACCAATTCCAACACTTGACTTAATAGTACCCTTGAAAATTGTGCCAGATTCTGTAACTCCTAAATGTAGTGGATAATCAACCTTTTCGCTTATTAATCTATATGCTTCTATCATAGTTTTTACATTTGAAGACTTAATTGAAACTACTATATCAAAGAAATCTTCATCTTCTAAAATCTTTATATGTCTTAAAGCACTTGATACTAATGCTTCTTCCTTTGGAACCTTATATCTTTCAAGAATATCCTTTTCAAGAGACCCTGAATTAACACCTATTCTAATTGGAATATTTTTTTCCTTTGCTTTAGATACAACCTTTTGAATTCTTTCTTTGCTTCCAATATTACCTGGATTTATTCTAAGTGCCGATACTCCATTATCTATTGCCTCTAATGCCAATTTGTAATCAAAATGTATATCTGCAACAACTGGCACAGGTGAATAAGTTGTAATCTCTTTTAATGCCTTTGCTGCCTCCATGTCTATAACTGCACATCTAATAATTTCACAGCCTGCATTATATAAACTTCTAATTTGATCTAAAGTCTTTTTAGCATCTCTTGTGTCTGTATTTGTCATTGATTGTATAACAACTGGAGCATCTCCACCTAGTTTTACATTACCAACCATTATTTGCTTTGTTAATTTTTTATTCATACTAATCTCCTAAAAACTTGCTGGGAACAAAATGTCTTTAACTGTAACTGCTACCATTAATATCATTAAACAAATAAATCCCACACCATTTATAACTCCAATAACCTTATCTGGAACCTTTCTTCTTGTAATCATTTCAATTAATATTAAAAGAGCTGTTCCCCCATCTAAAGCTGGAAATGGAATTAAGTTAAATACTGCCAAACTAATTGATAATAAACCAACTAAATTTAATAAATCCCACATTCCAGATTCTGCAGCTTGTGCTGAAAGATTAACTACTGTTACTGGTCCTCCTAAATCTGTTTTAAAGCTTCCATTACCTGTAACTAGTTTTGCAATACTTCTAACTGTTTGTGTAACAAGAGTTGCTGTCTCTTTAAAGCTATGTGCTGTAGCTTGAATTATTGAAGGTTCAGAATTATAATTAAATTTTGCTCCAATAATATATCTACTTTCCTCCTCTAAATATTTAGGTTTTATAGTAACATCTACATTTTCTCCATTTCTTTCATAGGTAATATTCATTTCTTCACCATTTGAAGAACCTGTAGCTATATTTATATCATAGTTGGTAAAAACTTTTTTACCGTTAATTTTAGTTATATTATCACCTGATTGAAGTCCTACCATTTGAATTGGTCCATCTGCTGTAACCTCATCTATTGAAGTTTCCCCATATCCAAAGTGCATTGTAACTGCAGTAAATATAATTATTGCCATTATAAAGTTCATTAAAACTCCTGCTATAATTACTGTAAATCTTCTAAAAGGAGATTTCGATGTAAAACTGCCTTCTGCATCTGAATCTTCACCTTGCCCAAGCATTTGAACATAACCTCCAACTGGAAGCAATCCCAAGGAGTATTTTGTTTCTTTACCTTGATATGTAAAAATCTTAGGACCCATTCCAATAGAAAATTCTTCTACTTTAACTTTATTTATCTTTGCCAATATAAAATGCCCAAGCTCATGTACAATAATTAATATACCTAAGGCAATAATTGCTAATATATACTTCAAAACAATTCCTCCTAATTCCACTTACTTAAAATATATTTAATAACATTTTGCTCTGTTTCTAAAATATTATTAAGATTAAGCTCTTTATTTATTTTATCTTGGAAATATGTCATAGCTTCTTCTATTATTTCACTTATTTGAAGAAACTTTATTTTTTTATCTAAAAATAATTTTACTGCAAGTTCGTTAGCTGAATTTAATACTGTTAACATTAAACCTCCAATTTTACCTGCTTTATAAGCAAGATATAAACATCTAAATGTATCAATATCTGGCTTTTCAAAGGTTAACTTTGATATTTCATAAAAATCAATTGATTCTACAACTTGATTTTCACGTCTTGGATAATTTATTGCATATTGTATTGGTAGTTTCATATCTGCACATCCCATTTGTGCAATAATACTTCCATCATTATATTCTACCATTGAGTGTACTATACTTTCTGGATGTACTACAACCTGAATATTATCATAATCACAATTAAATAAATAATGTGCTTCAATTACTTCAAGACCTTTATTCATAAGTGTTGCTGAATCTATAGATATTTTACTTCCCATACTCCAATTAGGATGATTTAGTGCTTCTTCCACTTTAATTTCTTTAAGGGCTTCTATTTCTTTTCCCCTAAATGGACCACCTGAAGCTGTAAGTATTATTTTTTTCATGTCTTTGTATTCATTACCTCTAAGACATTGAAAAATAGCACCATGTTCTGAATCTACTGGTAAAATTTTAACATTATTTCTTTTAGCTTCTTTTATTACAAGTTCACCTGCAACAACTAAAGTTTCTTTATTTGCAAGTGCAATATCCTTTTTTGCCCTAATAGCCTCTATTGTTGGTCTTAATCCAATCATACCAACAACAGATGTCAATACCATGTCAATTTCATCAAGGGTTGCTATTTCAATTAACCCTTCCATACCTTTTAATATAATAATATTCAAATTTTGCTCTTTAACATATTCCTGTAGTTCATTAGCAGAATTTAAATCCATCATTGCAACATAGTTAGGTTTAAACTCTACAATTATTTTTTTTATTTTGTCTACACTTTTATTAGCTGTTATCCCAATTAATTCTATTTCACCTTTTGATTTTCTAACTACATCAAGGGCTTGCTCTCCAATTGAACCTGTAACCCCAAGAATTGATAGCTTTTTCATAAATTACTTCCCTTCTAAAATTACAGCTCCTCATTAAATATAATATCCTTTGCTATTATTCCATACATTGGCCCTATAATTAACCCTAAAATTCCAAATAGCTTCATTCCAATATATATTGATAATATAATTAAAAGTGGATGTAACTGCAATTTATCACTTAAAAACTTTGCTTCTAAAATTTCTCTAATAATTTGTACTAATATGTATAAGCATATAATACCAATAACCAAGAAATAATCTTTTACTATAATATTGTATATTATTATTGGAATAAAAACAATTATTGTTCCTATGTATGGCAAAATATCTAAAATACCACAAACAACAGCTAAAATAAAAGGATTTGGTACCCCTAAAATTATAAATCCTATAAAAGTTATTATAGACGAAAATATAACTAATTTTATTTCAATTGAAACAAATTGTTTTAAATATCTTTTATTTTTTTGTATCTTTAAGATAAAACTTTTAGGAAATATTCTAATTAGAAGATTATTTATAGAGTCTTTATCTGTTAAAACAAAAAAACTAGCAATATTAGAAACAATAAATGCTATTAGATTTTCACCTGTATTAACAGCCTTTGTAGTAATATTAATGCCATTAAAAAATGATAAAAGCTTTTCTGTTAATCCAAGTTTATCAACTTCCTTAAAGGTACTATATATACCTAGAAATTGTTCTTCTAAAAATTCCATATTATTTAAGTATAAACTATAAATAAGTTTTAAAATAGTATTTCCTGAATAAATAATTATAAGTAACACAGAAATATTTACAAATAAAATACTAATTGCCCCTGCAAACTTTTTAGGAATCTTAATCTTAATTAACCATTTATATATGGGTGAGCATAAGAAAATAAGAATTACCATTAATAAAAAAGGTTTAAAGTAATATTTTATTCCAATAGTTACAATTGTCATAATTATAAAAATTAATATTAAATATATTAGTTTCTTATACTTATAATTAAATACCATATATGCCCCTTATTATCTATTTATTTTTATAATATATGAAAACAAAATAAGCTTATGCATTATAAGTACACAAGCTTATCTTTTTAAATTCCAATAATAAAGGTTAGGTAATAAAAAACTATTATTCCTGAAAATAAAATAGAATCAAATCTATCTAAAATTCCACCATGACCTGGTATAAGGTTACCATAATCCTTTATATCAACAAATCTCTTAATAGATGAGGCTACCAAATCTCCAAATTGACTAAATATACCACATAAAGCACCTATTATGAAAAAATGATATATAGGGAAAACTGAAATATAATTACTAATTACAATTCCAAATATTCCACAAACTAGGGTTGAACCTAAAAGGCCACCAATTGAGCCCTCAATGGTTTTCTTTGGACTTATTTTAGGACACAACTTAGTTTTACCAAAAAGTCTTCCTGCATAATAGGCAAAGGTATCTGTTACCCAAGAACCCATGAAAATTAGCCATACATAATAATTTCCGTTAGTTTTATTTGCTACTAAATATATAAAACTAAAGAAAACTCCTACATAAATAAAACCAAGTAATGTTAATGAAACTCCTATAAAGTTATACTTCTCATTAATTATAGGCATTAATAAAAGTATAAAACTCACAAAAATAATCAATAAGGAAAGCAGATTAAAATTATTATTAAAAATATAATAACAAATTAATAATAAATAACCTACTATATCAATTGTTCTATAATCACTTTTCTTAACTGCTTTATAAAACTCATACATTCCAACAATAGAAAGTAAAAGAGTGAAAATCTTTAAAGGTAATCCCCCTAAAAATATAAATACTAAAGTAGGAGCAATAATAACTGCCCCTAAATATCTGCTGTTAATCTTCAAACTATTCACCAATCCTTTAACTCTTAATTGCACCAAATCGCCTATTACGTTTTTGATAATCAACTATTGCCATCCTAAGATCCCTTGGAGAAAAATCTGGCCAATTAATATTAGAATACCAAAATTCTGAATATGCACATTGCCAAAGTAAAAAATTACTTAATCTTTGTTCTCCTGAAGGCCTAATTATTATATCTGGATCTGGCATATAATTTGTATACATATAATCTGAAATTAATTTTTCATCAATAGAATCTATAGCTATTTTACCTAAGTTTTGATCTTTAATAATATTTTTAACTGCTCTTAGAATCTCAT
>CAMNZV010000130.1 GCA_946575275.1 uncultured Clostridium sp.
ACCAATAGAAGATATAACAACTAAGGATAAAATTAAAGCGTTTATTGGTAATGGAAAAACTGAATTTAAAGAGGTTTCATCAATATCTAAAAAGGAATATAATGGTGACATAATTGAAATTAAGACAAAGTCAGGAAATAATATAAAAGGAACAAGTAATCACATTACCTTTGCCAAAATAAATTTAAAGGATAATTTATATTATGTTTATTTAACATATAAAAAAGAAAGTGGATATGATATTAAATGTACCCTAGGCAAAATAAACAAAGCAGATGTGGATAAATTATGGATAATAAAAGCCTGCAATAATAAAATTGAAGCAAATTCCTTTAAGTTAAATTCAGATTATGATGAATCTAAGATTATGAAGGAGTTTAATTTATATAAGGACTATCCACATTATACTAAGGAGAATTTAAATAATATAAATATAACCTTTTTTTCAGAGGAGGATAATTCTCATAAAATTGAGTTTGATTCTAATACTACAATAATTAATAATTATGATGAGGCTGAAGAATTTATAAGGGATACCAAATTAAATTTAAAAGACTATGAAATAATAAAGAAGGCAAAAATATTAGAGGATGAGCCTTTATTATTTGTACCACTTGGAAGTGTAAAGAAAGGTATGGAGATAGCAGTAGCACTTCAAAACAAAATTGTCCTTGAAGAGGTTTTGGAAGTTAAAATTTCATATTATAGGGGTATGGTATATGATATTAACCTTAATGATGTTAGAAATTATTTTGCAAACAATATAGCAATGCACAATTGTATATATGCTTGGAGAGGTGCAGATGTAACTAATATTTTAGATTTTGAAAAGGACTATCCAAATGCAAAAGTAATTAAGCTAGAGGAAAATTATAGGTCAAAGGGTAATATATTAAATGCAGCAAATGTGGTTATAGCAAACAATGTAAACAGAAAAAGAAAGGAACTTAGAACATCAAAGGAATTAGGGGACAAAATTAAAATATATAGAGCCTTTGATGATAGAAGTGAAGCAGATTTTGTTTCTAAAACCATATCAGATTTAAAATATAAAAATAACAGAAAAAACAGTGATTTTGCCATTTTATATAGAACAAATGCTCAATCACGTATTTTTGAAGAAACCTTAAGAAGAAGGGGGATAGCCTACAAAATTGTAGGGGGAACTAGGTTCTATGATAGAAAAGAAATTAAGGATTTGATTTCTTATTTAAAGGTTTTAGTTAATCCACAGGATGACATAAGTTTAAAAAGAATAATTAATGTTCCTAAAAGAAGTATAGGGGATGCAACTGTATCTAAGATTCAAGAATATGTTAATAGCTTTGAATTAAATTTATGGGATGGACTATCTGAGGTTAGAAATATTAGTACCTTAACCCCTAGAAATGCAACCTGTATAGAAAAATTTACTACTATAATGAATGAATTAATGTCAAAGGTAGAGGAGGGCTTAAGGCCATCTGCTTTAATTGAAAAAATATTAAATGACACAGGATATCTTGAAGAGCTTAAAAAATCTGGAGAAATAGAAGACAAAAGTAGAATTGAAAATTTAAAGGAATTAGTTTCTGATGCAGCAGATTTTGAGAAAAATAACCAGGATAAATCCTTAGCTTCCTATTTAGAGAGGATTTCATTAGTTCAAGATACAGATAAACTTGAAGATGAATCAGAGGATAATGTTATATTAATGACTATTCATAGTGCAAAGGGATTAGAATTTCCAATAGTATTTATGGTTGGAATGGAAAATGGTCTTTTCCCAAGTACTACAGATATTGAACATGAGGATCAAATGGAAGAGGCTAGAAGACTTTGTTATGTTGCAATTACAAGGGCTGAGGAGGAATTATATTTAACCTCTGCTGAAATGAGAAGAGTATTTGGTAGAATGGTAAGCTATCCTCAATCAGAATTTGTTGACAATATAAAACTAGAATTAAAGGAATATTTAAATGATAGAGGCACAACAAAACAAAATCAAGAGAATTCTTTTATTAAAAAGCAACCAAACAATCCTTTTAGTTTAAGAAATACAGTTAGAACATCTGGAATAACTCCTAGTGCTGTTTCAGAATTTGATGAAATATCTTTAGGGAGAAAGGTTAAACATGAAAAATTTGGAGTTGGAACAGTTATTAATATTGTAAATTCAGGTGAGGATAAAAAGGTAACCATAGCCTTTGATAATCAAGGGTTAAAGGTATTGTCATTAGCCTATGCAAAATTAGAATTACTATAATCTAGGAGGTATGTTTTGGATAAGAGGAAAAGAATAGAGGAATTAGTTGCTGAACTTAACAGGTATTCTTATGAATATTATTCACTAGATAATCCATCAGTAACTGACAAGGAGTATGATATAAAATATAATGAACTTAAAAAACTTGAAGAAGAAGAACAATATATTTTACCATATTCACCTACAGTTAGAATTGGTGATGTAGTTCTTGATGGGTTTAACAAGTATACTCACAAAGCAAGACTTTGGAGTATGGATAAGGCACAAAGTGTTGAAGAATTAAAGGAATGGCACAATAGAAATATTAAGTTTATAAATGAAATGAGATTAAAGGGAAATAACCTTCCAGATTTAAAATATATATTAACTAAAAAATTTGATGGTCTAACTATAAATTTAACCTATGATGAAGATGGTATACTAAAAACGGCAGCAACAAGAGGTACAGGAGAAATAGGAGAAGAGGTAACAGCACAGGTAAAAACAATTAAATCTGTACCACTTAAAATAAATTCAAAGGATTTACTTGAAATTCATGGTGAAGCAATAATGACTACAGAAGCCTTTGATAATTATAATAAAGATGCAAAAATACCATTAAAGAATTTAAGAAATGGTGCAGCAGGAGCTTTAAGAAATTTAAATGTTCGTGAAACTGCCAATAGAAATTTATCAGCCTTCTTTTATGATGTGGGATATAAAGAGGGAGCAGGATTTAAAAACTATGGAGAAATGTTAAACTTTATTAAAGAAAAAGGGTTTATAGTAGATGATTATATTAAAGAATGTACCTCCATTTCAGAAATTGAGGATGAAATAGAATATATTAAAAATCTTAGATTTAACCTAAACTATGATATTGATGGTTTAGTAATTGCTATAGATGACATAAAAACCAGAGAACTTTTAGGTTATACTATAAAATTTCCAAAGTGGGCTATTGCTTATAAGTTTGAGGCTCAGGAGGCAACAACAAAGCTACTTGATGTTCAATGGAATGTATCAAGAAATGGGAGGGTTGCGCCTACAGCAATACTTGAGCCTATTGAACTTGCAGGGGTAACTGTTAAAAGAGCAACTCTTAACAATATGGATGATATTAAAAGAAAAGGAGTAAAAATAGGTGCAGAGGTATTTGTTAGAAGATCAAATGATGTTATTCCAGAGATAATGGGAATAGTACCAGAATCTTTAGAAGGGTCTATAGAGATAAGTCCACCTACTAATTGTCCCTCCTGCGGAAGCCATCTATCATTAGATGGAGCACACTATTTTTGTGAGAATACATTATCATGTAAACCACAAATGGTAAAGAGCATTGTTCATTATGCCTCAAGAGAAGCTATGAATATAGAAGGATTTTCAGAAAAAACTGCAGAACAGCTCTTTGAAAAGCTAAATATTAAAGCAATATCAGATTTATATAGTTTACAAAAGGAAGATTTACTAACCCTTGATAAGTTTGGAGAGAAGAAGGCTCAAAACCTTCTAGATGCTATTGAAAAAAGCAAAGGTTGTACCTTGCAAGCATTTATATATTCCCTTGGGATTCCTAATGTAGGAGTTAAAACAGCAAAGGATTTAGTAAAAACTTTTAAGACTTTAGAAAATATAAAAAATGCAAAATATGAAGAACTTATAGAAATTCAAGATGTTGGGGAAGTTGTGGCAAAGGATATAATTGAATTCTTCAATGAAGAAAAAGTGTTAATTACTATAGAAGACTTAATTTCCTTAGGTGTAAATCCATTTTATGAAGAAAAAATAGTAATAGAAAATATATTTGAGGGTAAAACTGTAGTTGTAACAGGAACCTTAGAGAACTATTCAAGAAATAGTATAAAAGAAAAGCTAGAAACCTTAGGGGCAAAGGTATCTGGAAGTGTTAGTAAGAAAACAGACTATGTCCTTGCAGGTATGGAAGCAGGTTCAAAACTTAAAAAGGCAATGGATTTAGGGGTAAAAACAATATCAGAGGATGAATTTACAAGAATGATAGGTGATTAGAATGAAAAAAGTAATAAATATCTTAAGTGTAATTGCTGCATTAATTACAAGTATAATTATAATATGTACATTTGTAACCTCATATCACTTTTTTTATGTGGGGGCTATATTTAATACCTATAGACCTATACAAATTAGTATGGCAATTACTATGTGTATACTTGGAATAAGATTGTTAATAAATGAAGATGGTATAAAAAAATTTATTTATTTAGTTATTTGCTTATTTATATCAGCCTTAACATTGCTATCCATGATGCTTGTTAGATAATTAAAAAAACAAGGTAAGTTTTAGATATAATCTAAAACTTACCTTGTTTTTATTTACCAAAATTTTTAATATTGTCAATTTTATTTTTATCAACAGAAAGATCAAAAAAATCCAAGGAGTCTTGTAATGAGGAAGGATTGTTTATTTCAGTTAATTTATTAGAATTTGATATGTTTTCAGATATTTTTTCTAAGATATAGTTTTTATATCTAAATTGACGATAAGTTTTATGTGCAATTACTAAAAGCCAAATACCTATAAACATCCATACACACATAAAAACAATACCTATTATACATGTAATAATATAAAGTATATTCATTTTTAAAATCCTCCTTTTGTAATCTTTTATTATTATAACACAAGAATTAAATGTTTAAATAGAATAAATGTGGATATAATAAAAAATATAATATATGGAGGAAGTTTATGAAAAAATTTATTATATATATAATTTTATTAGGTTTAACTATAATTTTCTTAAGTGGATTTATAGTGAAAGAAAACAAAAGTTCAATAGAAACTAATGATGAAATTGTATATGCTATAAATAGCTTTAATACCAATCTTCAATCAATTTCTAATTTGAATATTAGAGAAAAAGATATTATATGTGCAACAAGTATTGGATTAGTATCTAAAAATTCAAATAAAGAAATAGTCGCAGAACTTGCTGAAAGTAATGAGATTAATGATGATGGAATTGAATATGTATTCAATATAAGACAAGCCTTATATTGGAGTAATGGAAATAAAATAACAATAGATCATATATATAATTTTTTCAGAAAAATAATTCATTTAGAAGATAAGAAAAATATAGAAGCATTATATGATATATATGGTGTG
>CAMNZV010000131.1 GCA_946575275.1 uncultured Clostridium sp.
GCAGGCTTAACAAATGTTTCAAATATAATTGCTTATGAAAATGTTAATGGAGAGCAGGTTCCGTGTAATGGCAGATTATATTATAGAGGATATAATATAATAGATTTAGTAAAGGGCTTTAGAGATGATTGTCGTTTTGGATTTGAAGAAACAGCATATTTATTACTTATGGGAGAATTACCAAGTAAAAAAGAATTAGAAGAATTCAAAAAAATTATTGGAAAAGGTTATTCCCTTCCAACAAATTTTGTTAGAGATGTTATAATGAAAGCACCAAGTAAGGATATAATGAATTCTTTAACTAAGAGTATTTTAACCTTAGCATCATATGATGATAATCCTTCAGATATATCAATACAAAATGTTTTAAGGCAATGTTTAATGCTTATAAGTGAATTTCCAATGCTTTGTGTTTATGGATATCATGCTTATAACCATTATGAATGTGATGAGAGTTTTTATATTCATAGGCCAGATGAAAATCTATCAGTTGCAGAAAATATTTTGAGAATGCTAAGGCCAGATAAAAAATATTCTGAAATTGAAGCTAGGGTTTTAGATATGGCATTAGTTCTTCATATGGAACATGGTGGAGGAAACAACTCAACTTTTACAACCCATGTTGTTACGTCTTCAGGGTCTGACACTTATTCTGTTATTGCAGCGGCTTTATCTTCATTAAAGGGACCAAAACATGGAGGAGCAAATGGTAAGGTTGTTGAAATGATGAGAGATTTAAAAAATACTGTAAAGGACCCTAAAGATGAAAAACAAGTTTGTGAATATTTGGGAAAACTTTTAGATAAGGAAGCATTTGATAAGAAGGGGTTAATATATGGTATGGGACATGCGGTGTATTCAATTTCAGATCCAAGGGCTCAAGTATTTAATAGTTTCGTTGAAACCTTAGCAAAAGAAAAGGATAGATATGATGATTATGAATTATATTCTATGGTAGAGAGGCTTGCACCAATTGTAATTGGAGAAAAAAGAAAAATATATAAAGGCGTAAGTGCTAATGTGGATTTCTTTAGTGGCTTTGTATATAGTATGTTAGATATTCCTTTAGAGCTTTATACACCAATATTTGCAATGGCACGAATAGTTGGTTGGAGTGCTCATAGATTAGAAGAATTATCTAATGCAGATAAAATAATAAGACCTGCCTATAAAAGTATTACTAATGAAAATGAATATAAGGATTTAGAATTAAGAAAATAGAATGGCAAGATACAGCATATAAAATGTTGTGTCTTGTTTTTTAATAGAAGGAATGTTAAAAAAATATTTCTTGTTTTAAAATAAATGTTAAATAATATCATTATTGTAACAAAAAGGTAATATGGTTAATTTACTATTAACAATACCATTATGAATTGTAATTGTTGTAATTAAAAGATTATAATTGAATTATAAATAACACTCAAGGAGGAGGAGTTAATATGAATAATAAGAAGAGGTTATTAATTGTAGGAATAGGATTGCTAATTACAACAACAGCTAGTACATATGCTTTTTTTAATCAATCAATAACATTAAATAAAAATTCAGGTGCAGGGGATTTTGCGTTGCAAATATCAAATGGTAATGTAAATGTGGTTGCTGCAGTTGGAGATGGATCAGTAAGTCCTACTTGGAGTTATGATGTGGCAAGGCTTAGTACATCTGTTGCAACCTATGGATTGTTTGGTGTTACTGATACAAATACTGATGGTAAAATTAATGACTTAGATACTGATTATGTTACAAAATATGTTGATGTCAATAGATCAATGGATATAGTGGGTGTCAGTGGTGCAGGAAGAAAGGCAATTGGTGCTGAAGTAACTGGTAATATATCAAATGCAAGACCAGGGGATGCCTTATCAGTTGGACAAGCAGGCACTGCAAATGATGGTATAGCTGTTACAAATAGCTCATCCTTAACAGTGAAGGTTAAAGTGGAAATTGATAATACAAAAGAAGATGAAATAAAATATTTAGATCAAGCAGGTTGGTTATTTTATATAAATGATGTACAAGTTAATGATGGAAGTGGTACCTTAAATTTAGCAGCAGTTCAAACAGCTTTAGATGCATATACAACTGTCTTAGCACCTGGTGCAGTTATGCCAAGTAAAATAAAGGTAAGACTTGAGTTACCACTAATAACTGGTAATTCATATCAAAATAAAAGTGTAGGAACAGGTGGAACAGCAAGTAGTTTTGATGTTTCAACCTTATTTATAATTACTGCAACTCAAGAAAATAATCCAGGATGGGCTGTAGATGGAAATTAATTCATACAACATGTTTTAAGAAGTTTGTAATATGGTGGTGTTTAAAATGAATAAAAAACTTCTTAAAGGTTTAAAATTTCTATTAGTTTTAATTTTATTTTTTAGTAATTCTTTAATTGTAGCTTTTGCAGAAGAAAATAACAACTATATACTAAGTCTTGAGAAGGACGGATATTGGAAACCATCAGATTCTGTATCTAGTGACTTTTATGTTATAAATATTTGGGGAGAAGAGGGATATTTAGATTCCTTATCTTTTAACAATACATATATAAAAGATAAAGAAACTAATAAGGAGTATACAGTAGATGAAGCAGTTAATATGGGAATTATAGAAGGTTATTCAATTGAGCTAAGTATAATTAATAAGGATAATAGCTTGAAAAAAATTTTCACTGGAACTATGAAGGAATTAGAAGGAAACAAGATACATATAAATGATAAGATTTATATGTATCTTGATACAAAAGTAAAGTTCAATATGAAAATTTCATTAGATAAAAAAGCAGATAACAAGTATCAAAATAAATCTTATGAATATTTATTTAGTCCTTCTGCATATAGAATTAAAACTTTTGAAGAAGATAATGGTGATGGCTCAAAAGGAGTAAGTGAGGAGGATTTATTAAATAAAAAAGAAAATAACAATTCGATTTTTTCAAAAACAGGTGATTTTCAAAATAATTTAGCAATTGTGGTAATTTTAATTATGATATTTTCTATTTTTGTTTATATAAGAATAAATAAAAGGAAATAGGCAAGGAGTTGATAATATGAAAAAGATATTTATTTTAATAACAACATTATTTTTTGTATTTATAATGTCAACTATTGCTTATGGTTTTTTTAATCAAAATGAAAAAATATTACCATTAGATCAAAATGGAAACCCTACATATAATGACTTTACAGCAGAATATACAAATCATAGTGAGGACATAGTATTAGATGATGGGGTAACAGTGTATTTTGATGTTACCTCATTATTGCCTGGTTTTAATGCACCTACCTTTTATTATTTTGTTAATGATAAAGTTACATCTGTAGTAATTCGGAATAATGGCTGGACTGAAACAGATAGCAAAAGAATGAAATTTGATTCCGTTAAAACAGTAAATCCTACAGATTTAACCAAGGTGAATACACAAATAAATGTTTCAGGAACTAAAACTACCTATCCTAATAGTTTAGGTGGTGTTACTTGGTCTGGAACTTGGGTAAAAATAAAAGTTAATGATGCAAAGTTTGATATATCAAGTAGTGAAAGAAGAAGTGTAATTATACATGTTGGAAATGCACAAACAGGAAATACAATAAGTATTTCAGAAGGTGTTAAAGAGGTATATATTAAAAATGCTGAGATATTAAATACTGCAACTGGAAGTTCTACTTTAGGTTGGGCTAAGCTTGAAATCATGTACTAGGAGGTGGGAATTTTGACTAGAGTTGAAAGAAATAATAATAAGAGAAGAATAAATATTAGAAGAAGATTATTTGCATTTCTTATCTTTGGGCTAGTTTCTATTAGTATTACCGCAATTCCTAGCTACAGTTCCTATGTAATTAGTGGAATTGGTGTTGGAACAAATGATGGATTAAATAGTTTGGACATAGTGAATGGAAATACTCTTTTAAATTTAGATGAGGATGTAAGTACTGGATGGAAGGAAGTTTCTCTAGAAGGAAATGCAATTTCTAATAAAGTAGTAAACCCAACATCTAATCAAGTAGTTACTTATGGACCAGTATATATGTTGACACCGGCTAATTCTCTTTCTTCAGATGTTGATTTACAAATCCAATATTCAGTGAAAAAGATTGGAGGAACTAAGGAACATAGTAATACAGCTACTGGAAGTGTATTGGCAAAACCCTTTGAAGTTATTGTGGGAGATATGGATAATTTTAATATTGGAGTTGCTGCAAACTATGATTTTTATAGTGGAATTGCAACACCTAAGCATAGTATAGATGTTTATCCTAAAAAATATGATGCAGAAGGTACAGATAGGCGTATGGTGGGAAGTGGGTTTTATGAATTAGGGAAAAAAATATTTACTAAAGTAGATTCAAGCAATGTAGAGGCAGGACTTAAACTTCCTGCTATTAATGCAACTACAGCCGTTTATAGTACAGAGGCATATTATGGAGCAACTTTATCTAATAATATAACTACAGATTCTGGAGTTACCTTGCCAAAAAATTTAATAGTATACTATGATGGTTATTCTGATAGAGGTATAGCAGGTATATATCAAAGTAAGGCAGCAGCTGCTGATGTTGTAATGGATGGTGTGAATTGGAGATATTTACAGAAAGTTAGACCAATTATCTTTAAATATAATAATATTAAAAATGATGAAGGTATAGCTTCAGTTAGTTTTCAAATATTTATTGACGATATGCAAAGTGGAGTTGCAACAAATCCTACACAGTTTGCAGCGGTATCATGTAGTTATTATAGGTTTTATATGTCAGATGGTATAAATAAAATTGAAATTCCAGAATTTGCACAAATATTAAATGCCTATGCGCAAAGTGGACCAGTAGGAAATATAATTTCTTTAAATTTACCAGAGGAATATTTTAAATATATAAAAAATGCTTCTGGACTTAACAAAGGATTAAGTATTATAATTGATGATACAAGGGTTGGAACTAGTGGAGATTCTTATGCAATAGATTTTGCAAAGATGACGGTTAATGCAAAGTCAGCAACAGGTACAGCCAATACCATTTCAATTAATGGTAAGGTAGTAGATACAGATGGAAACCCTATTGAAGGCGTTAAAGTGACAACTGGGGATGGGAGTTATAGTTTTACCAATTCAAGTGGTGTATATAATATTACCTTGGCATCACCAGGAATCCTAAATTTAACTTTTTCGCATTATAAATACAAGACATACACATATATGTATGACAATGTATCAAGTGGCACTACAGTTGATTTGGTAACAGATAGTTTAAATTGGACCACCTTATATAAAGGGTTAAAAGAGGAAATTTCTTCTAGAGAAAAAGTTAAAGTTGATCTTATTGCACAAAAATGTAATTTAGATGGATCAAATGTAGATGGCTCAACTCCA
>CAMNZV010000132.1 GCA_946575275.1 uncultured Clostridium sp.
TATAAACAAAAATAATATATTAGGATTGCTATAATAAAGATAAATTAAATAATAGATTTAGGAGGAATTTGTAATGAATAAACATGCAATTTACCATGTACCAGATACACCATATGCCTACGGAAAGGATATAGATACACTAACTGTAAGACTAAAGGTTGCAAAGGATGATGTAAATGTTTGCAAAATATTTTATAAGGATAGATATGATGAAAGTAATCCTTTTGAATATAAAGAACTTGAAATTACAGCAGAAACAGATTTATTTAGTTTCTATCAAGGAGATATATCATTATTTAGAAACAGATATAAGTATTTCTTTGAACTTGTAGATTATGATGGAAATCAATATATCTATGATGAAAGAGGGGTAAGGGTTGGAAATGCAGGTAATAATGATATAACACCATTTCAATTTGCCTATATAGCAAAGGGAGATCTATATGAGGAAAGTAAATGGCTTCAAGAATCAGTAGCATACCAGATTTTTGTTGACAGATTTAACAATGGTGATGAAAGCATAAATCCAAAGGGAACTATGAAATGGGGAAATGTTAACTTAACATTTAAATCTAGATTTGGAGGCGATATTCAAGGAATAATAAATAAACTGGATTATTTAAAAGATTTAGGAATTAATCTTATTTATTTGACACCAATATTTCAATCTAATACAGCACATAAATATAATGTAACAGATTATTATGCAATAGACTCTGAGTTTGGAGATTTAGAAAAGATTAAAGAGTTAGTAAAATGCTGTCACGAAAAAGGAATTAAACTTGTACTAGATGCAGTGTTTAATCACTCAGGTTCAGATTTCTTTGCATTTCAGGATTTGCTAAAAAACCAAGAGAAATCTGAATATGTAGATTGGTATTTTGTAGATTCTTTTCCTGTAACAGAAAGTAGAAATACTTATTATACCTTTGGAGATAATCATAGAAATATGCCAAAACTTAATACAAATAATGAAGGCGTTAGAGAATATTTACTTAAGGTATCTGAATATTGGATAAAAGAAGTTGGAATTGATGGTTGGAGACTTGATGTTTGTGATGAGGTTGATCATGACTTTTGGAGGGCTTTTAAAAAGGCAGTTAAAAGGGCAAACAAGGATGCTGTAATAATAGGTGAAATAATGCATGAAGCTAGCAGTTTCTTAAAAGGTGATCAAATGGATAGCATTATGAATTATCCCTTCAAACTTGCAATGGTAGATTTTTTTGCAAAAAAAACTATAGGAGCAGAACAATTTAATAGTGTACTTGCATTAAACAGAAGCCTATATATGGATAGTATATCAAAACAAATGTGGAATTTAATTGGAAGCCATGACACACCAAGATTTTTAACAGAATGTGGAGAAGATATTGATAAAATGAAACTAGCAATTGAATTTCAATTTACCTATATAGGTGTTCCATATATTTATTATGGAGATGAAGTTGGAATGACAGGATCACAAGATCCATATTCAAGAAAATGCATGATATGGGAAGATGAAATGCAAAACCATGAAATATATAATTGCTATAAAAAAATGATAAAGTTTAGAAAAGAAAATAAGGTATTAATATATGGAGATTATAAAATTCTTTATTGTAAGGATAGTGTATTAGTTTATTCACGAAGTTATGAGGATAAAAAAATGATAATAGCAATAAATAATAATAAGCATAATTATTATTTACAACTTCATATAGATGGAGAATTTAAGGATATAGGAAATTTAGAACCAATGCAATTTAAATTGATACAATAATACTTTAGAAGAAGTTACAAAAACATAAAATACCTTTTGTAACCTTTTACAGTAGAACTAAATTAATAAGTGTTCTATAATAAGTATATAAAGATTTAAGGAGGAATATTAAATGGCAGGTTTAAAGTTAAAAAATATATACAAAATATATCCAGGGGATGTTGCAGCAGTTAAAGATTTCAATCTTGAAATTGAAGATAAAGAATTTATAGTTTTCGTAGGACCATCAGGTTGTGGTAAATCAACAACACTTAGAATGATAGCAGGTCTTGAAAGTATTTCAAGAGGTGAATTATATATAGACGACAAACTAGTTAATGATGTAGAACCAAAGGAAAGAGATATAGCAATGGTATTCCAAAGTTATGCATTGTATCCTCATATGTCAATATATGAAAATATGGCATTTGCATTAAAGCTTAGAAAAACTCCAAAAGATGAAATAGATAAAAAGGTTAAAGAAGCTGCAAAGATTCTTGACATAGAACATTTATTAGAAAGAAAGCCAAAGGCTTTATCAGGAGGTCAAAGACAAAGAGTTGCACTTGGAAGAGCAATAGTTAGAAATCCTAAGGTATTCTTAATGGATGAACCTTTATCAAACTTAGATGCTAAACTAAGAGTTCAAATGAGAACAGAAATATCAAAGTTACATCACAAGTTACAAACTACATTTATATATGTAACACATGACCAAACAGAAGCTATGACAATGGGTACTAGAATTGTTGTAATGAAGGATGGTATTGTACAACAAGTTGACACTCCACAAAATATTTATAATTATCCAACAAATTTATTTGTTGCAAGTTTTATCGGAAGTCCTCAAATGAACTTCTTTGATGGGCAAGTATCTTTTGAGGGAGACAAGGCTTATGCAGTATTTGAAGATCAAAAGGTTGAATTAACAGCTGAACATGCAAAAATTGTTAAAGAACAAAATATAGCAGGTAAAACTGTTACATTTGGTATTAGACCTGAAAATCTTGATGATAGCAAGGAACTAATTGCAGAAAACCCATCACAAGTTGCAAATGCACAAGTTGAAGTAATAGAATTAATGGGTTCAGAAAGCTATATTTACACTAAAATAGGTGGAACTACATTTACAGTAAGAGTAAATGGAACATCTAACTTAAAAGTAGGTGAAAAATCAAAGATTCACTTTGATGTAAATAAATTGCATATTTTCAACAAGGAAACTGAATTAAGAATAATATAAGTTTGAGGTAGTTTGATGAAAAATATTAATGACCTTTTAAAAGACATTAATGATATTTCAAAAATATCCTTTAAATTAGAAAATGAGCTAGGGGTTCTTTATGAAACCCCTAGCTTTAAGCATAATGAGGAAGTTTTTGAAGATGCCATAAATGTTAATAATTACGAATATAGAGTTTTTGTAAGAACCATTGATAAAAATGCGTTACCTCTTTTAAAATATTATATTTCTAAGGTTATTTCGGAAATAGAAGATGAAAAGACTATATTTATAAAAGAAATACTTTTAGGTAAGAAGGTAGTGAAAGAAAAGGTACAAGAAAAATATCCTTGGCTATTAAAACAAATAGGGGTATTAAATATTTATGTAAATAGTAAACTATCAGAGGCATATGAACTACTTAAGGAAGGCTATGAAGCAGAAAAAATTATTTGTTTGTGTTTTGAAGGTAAAATATTAATAATAGGAAATTTAGAAGACATACAGGATCATGCTATAAGTATTAAAGACACCTTAGAAAGCAGTATATATTGCAAGTCCTTAATATATTATAGCTATGTAAGTAATTACAAAGAACTTTCCTTAGAAGTTGAAAAATCAAATATAAAAATTGAGGTAGCAATAAAATATAATTCAGAAGAGCCTATATTAAGTGAAAAGAATATGATGTTTGAAGAATTAATAGATAATATTAATAATACAACAAAGGATGAAATAATAAACAAGTATAAAAAAGGTTTTGAAAAAATAGACGAAGAAATGATAAAAACTATAGATATTTTCTTTAAAAATGGGTTAAACTTAAGTGAGGCATCAAAAGAATTATTTATTCATAGAAATACCTTAATTTACAGGCTGGACAAAATACAAAAATGCACTAATTTTGATTTAAGAAACTTTAATGAGGCAACAATATTTAAAATAATATACACATTATGGAAAGAAAGAGAAAAAAATATTTAATTTTTTTAGAAAAGACCTTGCAAACATTTTCAAGGTGTAGTAAAATAAATTTGGGAACGATACCAAGGTAATTTAAATTATAGTTAACTTGATATAGTTAAAATAAAGCTTTAAGATATTGAGGAGGAATTATTAATGAGTAAACGTACAAGAATTTTAGCAGCTGTAATGGCTACAATGGTAATGACAACAGCATTCTTAGGATGCGGTGAGGATAAGAAAACTGGAGATAGTGGTGAAAAGAAATCATTAACAGTATGGTCTCACTTATCAACAGGAGAAGTTGATGCACTAAGAGAAGTTGCAGAAAAATGGGGAACTGAAAACAATGTAAGTGTTGAAGTAGTAGAAGATAAAGGAGAAATGCAAGCAGCTATTACAACATTACAAAGTAATAATGGACCAGACATATATTATGGACTAGCTCACGATAACTTAGGAACTTACAACAAAGCAGGTGTTGTTGAAGAAGTACCATCAGGAACTATCAATAAAGCTGATTATGCATCAGAAGGTGCAATTGACGCTGTAACAATTGGTGGAAAGCAAATTGCAGTTCCATTATCAGTTGAATGTGTAGCTTTATTCTACAACAAAGCTAAGGTTGCTACTCCAGCTACAACTATGGAAGCAGTTGCAGATAGTGGATCATTTATGTTTAATGCAACAGATTTCTACTTATCATTTGGATTCTTATCAGCAGGTGGCGGATATGTATTTAAAGATAACAATGGAACATTAGATACTAACGATATCGGATTTGGAAATGATGGAGCAGTTAAAGGATTTGATTTCTTAGGAAAATTAGTTTCAGAAAAGAAATTATTTGCAGCAGATATTAATGATGACGTTGCTAAGAGCAAATTTACTTCAGGAGAAACTTCATACTATATTTCAGGACCTTGGTCAGTTGCAGATTGTACTGCAGCAAACATCGACTTAGGAATAGCACCACTTCCAACATTAAATGGTGGAGTTATGAAGCCATTCATGGGAGTTCAAGCAGCATTCGTAAATGCTAACTCAAAAGAAAAAGATTTATCTTGGAAATTAATGAAATACTTAAATGAAAATACAACTGATATCTTAATAGAAAAAGGAAACAGAATTCCTGCTACTACTAAGGGTCAAGAAAGTGCTAAATTCAAAGAAAACAAATATGGATCATTCTTTGCTGAAGCTACTAAAGTTGCAATCCCAATGCCAAATATCCCAGAAGTTCAATCTATGTGGACTCCAGGAGCTAACCACTTAAAGGCAGTTCTTGCTGGAAGTGAAGATGCTAAAACAGCAGCAGCTACATTAGTTACAGATATGAAGACAGGAATTGAACAAAGCAAATAATTTTGCAAAGTAAATATTAAATATGGAGGGGATTTAATCCCCTCTAAAATTACT
>CAMNZV010000133.1 GCA_946575275.1 uncultured Clostridium sp.
TAATACTATACCAGTATATGCTATACCATTTGATAAACTGCTAGCTATGGTTGTTGAATCAACTATAGCTTCCTTTTCTACAGTAACATCTGGCTTTTTAACCTTTATTATCTGTAGTTTTGCCATACCGCCAGACAAATTATAATCAGAAGCAACTATTTCAATTTTATGTTGTCCTGCTCCCTTGTCCTTTAATATAGAGCTAATATTTGCAATGGTTTGACCATCTTTGTTTAAATACTTTTCTAAATGTGCATGTAAACCATCAGCATAACCTGATAGTTTTAAATGTTCATGGTTACTACAAGTTCTACTTAATCCACCAGAATGTGACCAATCATTATAGCTTTCAACTTGGTGAAATTTTAATTCCTGCTCTGTTCCATTGTTTTTTAAGTATAATGATTGTTCATTTCCATAATTACTAGTGGTAAAATTAATACCTGTTTGTTTTTCGTCTACAAGTACAAACATAGTATCATCTATTGGCAAAATTAACTCTGGGTTATTTTCTCCAATACCAATATAATAATCGTAATTATCTATCTCATCTTGAGTTAAATTAAATTTACCTCTAAAAAGTCTTAATTGATCACCTTGTCTTTGCCTATTAGTTTCATCACTTACTATGCCTAAGCTTTGATTATGATTATTATTAAAGTCTCCTCTCATATAAAACCAAGTAGCAAAATCATTGTAGCTTGATGGAATTGGATTTGATGTATCAATTCCATTATTGGTTTTAAAATTATTTATTCTTTCTGCTGAATAATAACTTCCTGTTTTTCCATCCCAAACATTTGTAGTTTGAATAGGTTCTAGTATTGAAGTTAAAGTCTTATAATCAAATACAATTTTATTTTTTGTTGTATTTTTATTATAGGCATAATTAAATAGCTTTGTAGTTTGAAGTATTCCTTTAGCATTATTGGTTTTATCTAAGGTATAAATATTTGTACCATTTTCATAAGTTTTGGTCCAATAATTATTACTAAAGCTATAAACTTTAGTGTTATCCCTAGTATCTACAAATCCACCAGTATACTTTCCCTCATAACCAAAATAGTCCCCCTTAATATCTAAGGTTCTTGACCAAGATATATTATCTAATATTTCATAATCCTTACCTGCAATAACAGAATTATCTGTGCCTACAGCCTTTGCTTCATTCATATTATGAAAAGGATGGATTATAGATACTATCATAAAGGCAACTAATACTTTTGCAATATATTTTAAATATTTATTATCCATCTAATCTCCTCCTTTTCACACCTAATTTTACAATTACCAAAGCTGATGTCATAAGTACAGCAAATGATACTATTATTTTTAAAACACTATCTCCTGTTTTAACCATTTCCTCAATAGCACCCAGTACCCCACTATCTGTATTAGGTTTATTCGGTTCATCTATTTCCTTGTCTCCTAGAGTTTCTGTTCTAGAAGCTGTAAATATCCAATCAATACTTGCATATTTATTTTTAAATTCGTTTCCGGTAGATTTACCATCTAATATAACAGAAGCATTTAAAGTGATACTTTCACCGGGATTTATTGTCCCAAGATATATATCTTGGGACATTTTTTCTCCACCAGTTAAATTACCGCTATAAATGCTCTTTTCTCCAGAATTGATATTTAATATTAACTTATTTAAGAAATTAACATCAGATTTTTTTTCTCTGTCTTCAGCCCTTATATAAATTTCATAAGGATAATCATATTTGTTTTGCAACAATATTTCGCCTTTTACTGTATCCCCTGGAAGCATGTTTTCTTTAACTAAGAATTCATCCTTATCAGGTATTGTAATTAATCCACCTTCATTTCCTTCTATTATAATATTATTATCTTCTTCTGCAAAAGCATTATATTTTGGTAAAACACTATAAAATATACATATTGAACATATTACAAGAACAAGGGTTTTAATCTTTTTTAATTTCATTTGATCTCCCCCTTTTTAATATCTTTAAATATTATTCTAAGCTTGATAATTTAGCTAATACATCAGCTGATGCTGTTGTCCATGTATCTGCTGCTGCTCCATTTGAAGCTTGGATACCTTCTGCATTTACAATTACATCAAAAGCTGCATTTTTGTATTTGTTATCAGCACTTTTATCTAAAGTAACTGAATCTAATAAATAAGAAGTTGACATTCCTGGTGCTACAACACCTAAGTAATAGAAGTAGTTATCTCCTCCATCTACCCAATTGTTCTTTTCTAATGTAGTAGTTAAGTTTTGATATTTTAAATTAATTAAGGTTTTATCATTTCCACCGTATGGATTAGCTGTGAAAATCTTATCGAAGCTAATTCTAATGAAAGAATCATATGTTGCAGTATTTTTTGCAGCAACATCTTTGTTAACTTCTGTTCCTGGAGTTACTTTACCAGCTTTTTCTGTATCAAATACTTCTTCAACCTTTACTCCATCATCTGGATCTTCTGAATCTGGATCTTCTGTTCCTAATGCTTTAAAACTATTTGTCACTGAATCTGTTGCAGTAAACCATGCAAAAGTTCCCCCAACACATGCCATAATTGCAACTGAAGCTGCTATAATACTTAATTTTTTCTTTTTCATTTTAAAATCTCCCCTTTTATTCATCATTTCTTTGATAATCATTATTAAGTAGTAAACAATTGTTACTTAATAATTCATAGCTTATTCATATTATTATTATATCATGATTTTATAAAAAAGAAAGAGCAAATTTAATCTTATATTTCTCATTTTTTCAAAGAAGTATTTATATGTTAAATATTTAATTCTAAAATTAAATAAGGTTAATATTTTTATTAAAAATATTAACCTTATTTGTATATAATTTCGAAAATCTTATTATATATTGTCGATATATTTATTATTTCATGAGTATTATGAACATTCTGTGAATATTTAATTGGAAATTTAAATTATATTCTAATACTTTATTAATATCTAATTATTTTTGTGGTATTTCAATAATAATATTTGTGCCCTTACCAAGCTCACTTTTAATATTCATAAATCCACCATGTAGTATTACAATTTCATCACATATAGAAAGCCCAATACCATTTTGAGATTTTGCATTTTTACCCTTATAAAATTTCTCCTTAACCCTTGGCAATTCTTCCTTAGAAATACCACAACCATTGTCATTTACTTCTATAAGTAATTTGTTTGTACTTTTATTAATATTCAATTCAATAATTCCATTGATATCTGTAAATTTAAATGCATTGTCTATTAAATTAATTATAACCTGTTTCATCTTATCTATATCAATACTAATAATTTTACTGTTATCCTTTGAACTTATTAGGAATTTCTTATTTTCTTTTAGACTTCTTTGAGACATATATACTTCAATATAAGCTTCAAAATCCTTTATTGTAGTCTCTACAATATTAATACTTGCCTTACCATTTTGAATTCTTGAAAAATCTAGAAGTTCTTCTACCATATTAATTAGTCTGTAAGATTCTTTTTCTATAATTTTAAGTCCCATTTTCAGTGTCTTTTCATCCGTTTCTTCAGAATCTAAGGTAATAACCCACCCCTTTATAGCTGTTAATGGTGTCCTTAATTCATGAGAAACAGAAGAAATAAATTCATCTTTCAATTTATTTCTTTTGCTAAGTTCCTCTGCCATGTAATTTAGTGTATTAGATAATTTTCCTATTTCATCTTTATCCCGAACCTCACTTCTAACATTTAAGTCCCCATTTGCCATATCTTGAGCAATTTTAGTTAAATGTTTAATAGGTCCAATAATAGTATTAGAAATAAAAATACTTATAAGTCCACCTATTATTAAAACTATAATAGAAATAATTATAAAAACCGTAATAATGTTATATATTTCTTTATCAACTTTTTCAAGTGAAATCACATATCTTATTACACCATTAACCTTATCATCAACTATTATAGGTTTTGAAATTGCCATTATTTTATTATTGTAGTATTCTTCTTTTCCTATCCACCTATAATTTGATTCCCCACTTAACACCTTAATTACATCATTTTTATCTCGACCATTTATATCTACACCAATAGAGTCCATTAATAAATTCCCGTTTTCATCAAATATTTGGACTTCTGCATTAGTCTGATTCCAAAAAGAATCCACGTTATCATAAACATTTTCCCTTAATGTAGTTCCTGAAAAATATTTATTATAAAACAAAACTGCTATATCAATTTGATTACTTAATGTTGTCTCTACATTTTTATAATAATAATTTTTAATAAAAACACCTATTAACACATTTAGTATTATTATTATAATTGAAATGACTATAACAAAACTTTTCAAGACCCTAAATTTAATACTTTTTGATTTTAACTTTTCCATCGATATCCTATTCCCCATACAGTTTCAATCTTTTTAGGATTTGATGCATCATCCTCAATTTTAAATCTTAATCTTCTAATATTAACATCAATTATCTTAGGATCACCAAAAAAATTATATCCCCATGCCTGATTTAAAATTTCATCCCTTGTAAAAGCCTTATCTGGGTTTTCAATAAATAGTTTCATTAGTAAATACTCTTTTGGAGTAACTTCTATTTCCTCATTATTTTTAAGAAGTTTTTGTGAGTATAAATCCAACACAAATTCACCACTTTCTAGCTTGTTATTATCCTTATCTCCATTATGTAACTTTACTCTTCTTAATATTGCCTTAACTCTTAATACTACTTCAAGAGGATTAAATGGTTTTACAATAAAATCATCTGCCCCATATTCTAATCCCATTATTTTGTCTATGTCCTGTCCTTTTGCAGTTAATATTATAATCCCCATATCTGCATATTTACTTCTTAATTCATGGCATACTTCAAAACCTGTTATCCCAGGTAGCATTACATCTAATATGGCTATTTCCGGTTTCTCACCTTCTGCTTTTTTTAATCCTTCTTCCCCGGATTCTGCTTCTATTACCTTAAAGTCATTTCGTTCTAAATTTATCTTTAAAAAGCTTCTTATGCTTTCTTCATCTTCAACTAAAAGAATCTTAGTCATTTTCTTCCCCCCTTATATGTATCTTATCTAAATCTATTATATCAATTATTTATGTATTTCTAGTGAAAATTTCTAAAAAAAAATATTACAACTAATGTTGTAATATAAAATTGGCTCCGCGGAGAGGGCTCGAACCTCCAACCTATCGGTTAACAGCCGAGTGCTCCACCATTGAGCTACCGCGGATTATTTATTCAGATTTTTATTCTCTGAAAATTGCATACATATATCAAATTCTCTATTTATATTATTGGTCAAGCCCTCGACCTATTAGTATCAGTCAGCTAAATATGTTA
>CAMNZV010000134.1 GCA_946575275.1 uncultured Clostridium sp.
ATCTATAAACCTACTAGGCTCATTAATCATTAAATGTACATCAAATATTTTATCTGACTTCTCTCTTATAGCCTTAATTATAGGCATTCCAAATGAAATGTTTGGAACAAAGCATCCATCCATAACATCAATATGAATCCATTCTGCCAAAGAATTTGATACCCTTTTAACATCCTCTCCTAAATTAGAAAAGTCTGCTGATAAAATTGATGGTGATATTATTGTCATTTATATTTCCTCCCATTGTTTATTTCTTCTAAAGTTCTAATGTAAAATTCATATCTATATTTATTAATTCTATTCTCTTCTACGGCCCTTTTAATTGAACAATCTGGCTCCTTATAATGAAGGCATCCTCTAAATTTGCATAAGCCTTCATATTCATAAAATTCAGGAAAGGCTTCTTTTAATTTATCCTTTACAATAAAGTTAATTTCAAGAGTGGTAAATCCAGGTGTGTCAACCAAATAACCATCAGATACTTCAATAAGCTCACTGTGTCTTGTTGTGTGTTTTCCACGTCCAATTTTATCACTAATGTTACCTGTTTCCATATGCTCTCTATTAATTAATGTATTAATTAATGTTGATTTTCCTGCACCTGATGGACCACATAAAACAGTAATATTTTTATCCATTCTAGTTTTAAGTTCCTCTATGCCATAACCTTCTTTAGCATTAATAAATAAAACTTCATATCCTATATCATTTATTTTTTCTTTTAATTCCATTCTTTCTTTATCATTTACTAAATCTATTTTATTTAAGCATACAATTGCTTCAATATTATTAGTTTCACATAATACCAAAAATCTATTTAGCAAATCAAAATTTAAATCTGGATTTTTAATAGCAAAAACCACAAATGCTAATGTTACATTTGCAATTTCTGGTCTAATTAATTCTGACTTTCTTTTATGTATATCCTCAATAGCACCATAACCTTTATCTATTGAAATACGTACATCATCTCCAACTAATGGTTTTAAGGACTTATGTCTAAACTTACCTCTTGCTTTGCATTCTATTATTCCTTCCTTTGTTTGAACATAATAAAATCCACCTATACCTTTTAAAATCTTCCCTTCCATTCTACCTCCCAAATTTTCAATATACTTTATATTTTAAACATTATTTTTATTATAATCAATAGCATAATATAGCTATTTTTTATTATCAACATTTATCTAAAAAAGAAGGGCAGATAAAAATATCAATACCCTTCTTAAAATCTTTAAATATTTGTTTGTAAATTTTTCTTTGGCTGAATTTCAAGTTCAACATCTTTATATTCTGGAAAATCTATAGTCTTTTCCCCTAAGTTCTTAAATGCTACTGATAACATAAGCTTAATTCTATTTATTTGATTAACTTCAGATGCTCCAGGATCATAATCTACAGCAACTATATTTGACTCTGGATATTTCTCCTTTAATGCCTTTATCATACCTTTACCTGTTACGTGGTTTGGAAGACAAGCAAAAGGTTGCATACAAATAATATTTGAAGATCCACTTTCTATAAGTTCAATCATTTCTGCTGTTAAAAACCATCCTTCACCAGTTTGATTACCTAGTGATAAAACCTCAGATGCCATTTCACCAAGTTCCTTAATGTGTTTTGGAGCATGGAATCTTTTTGATTCATCTAATGCCTTTTTCATTGTCTTTCTAAAGCTTTCCATATACATAATAGCAATATTATATATATTTTTTGAAAGCTTAGTTACATTTCCAAGGTTTTGATATTTAAATTCTTGGTCATAGGCTGAATAGAAAAAGAAATCCATTAAATCAGGCATTACAGCTTCTGCACCATTTTCTTCAATAACATTTACTACATTATTGTTAGCTGTTGGATGGAATTTTACAAGAATTTCACCAACTAGTCCAACCTTTGGTTTTACTTCACCTGTACTTTGAAGTTCATCAAACTCTTTAACAATCATTTTCATATTCTTGTTAAACTCTCTCTTGCTACCATTTCTAACATTTGCCTTAGCTATTTCATTCCATTTTTCATATAGCCTATTTGCTGCACCCTTTTCTGTTTCATAAGGTCTTGTAGCATATAAAACCCTCATAAATAAATCTCCATATATAAGGGACATTAGTGCCTTTTTAACTAAAGGTAATGTTATATTAAAGCCTGGTTGTTTTTCAAGTCCCACAGTATTAAAGGAAAGTATTGGAACATGTGAAAAACCAGAATCCTTTAAAGCCTTCTTTAAAAATCCTACATAATTTGTTGCCCTACATCCGCCACCTGTTTGTGTAATTATAAGGGATGTATTATTAGTGTCATATTTACCTGATTTTAATGCATGAATTAATTGTCCTACAACTAAAATAGATGGATAACATGCATCGTTATTTACATATTTTAACCCCTCTTCAACAGCCTCCTTATCATCTGATGGTAAAACCACAAAATTATAACCGCAACTTTTTACAGCTTCCTCTATAATTTCAAAATGTATAGGTGACATTTGAGGTGCAAGTATTGTATGTTTCTTTTTCATTTCCTTTGTAAATACAGGATTTCTATATACTATATTTTCTTCAACTGGAATATAGCCGTTTCTTTCCCTTTCATCTATCGCCGCTTTTAAACTTCTAATTCTAATTTTAGCTGCTCCTAAATTATTACCCTCATCAATTTTTAAACAAGTGTAAATTTTACCTTTAGATGCTAATATTTCTGCAACTTGATCTGTAGTTACTGCGTCTAAACCGCAACCAAAAGAATTAAGTTGAATTAATTCTAAATTATCATTATCTGCAACATATTGTGCTGCTCTATAAAGTCTTGAGTGATACATCCATTGGTCTACAATTCTTAATGGATTTTTAAGTTCTCCAAGATAAGACACAGAATCTTCTGTAAGAACAGCCATATCAAATGAAGTAATAATATCTGGAATACCATGATTTATCTCAGGATCTATATGATATGGTCTTCCTGCAAGAACAATAGCTTTCATCCCTGTTTTAGCCAAATATTCTAAAACTTCCTTAGATTTTTCTCTTATATCACTATCAAAGTTCTCCCTTTCATCAAAGGCTTTATAAACTGCCTCCTTTGATTCTTCAAAGGTTACATTAAAGTCCTTAAATTCTTCAACTATTCTTTTAACTAACATATCCTTTTCTTCTAATGACAAAAATGGTTGAATAAATTTAACATTTTCCTCTTTTAATACATCCATATTATTTCTTATTACCTCAGGATATGATGTAACCATTGGACAATTATAATGATTATTAGCATCCTTAAATTCTTTTCTTTCATAAGAAATACATGGATAGAATATTGTCTTCACACCATCATTTATAAGATTTACAATATGTCCATGGGCAATTTTAGCTGGATAACAAGCAGATTCAGATGGAATTGTTTCAATCCCAAGTTCAAAAATCTCTTTTGAAGAAACCTTTGAAAGTTTCACTCTAAACCCAAGACTTGTAAGTAATGTATGCCAAAATGGATAGTTTTCATACATGTTAAGTACTCTTGGAATACCTATTGTCCCTCTTTTAGCTTCTTCTTCTTTTAATGATTTATAAGCAAATGTTCTCTTAAATTTATACTTAAACATATTAGGAACCTCTCTTTTTGTTTTTTCAATACCAAGTCCCCTTTCACATCTGTTTCCTGATATGAATTCTTCACCAGTTGAAAATGAATTAATAGTAAGCAAGCAGTTATTACCACATTTACCACATCTTCTAAAATCACTGTTCATTTTAAAGGAATTAATTTCATCCTTTTCAAGTAAAGTAGATTCTCTACCCTCTACATATCTTTCCTTAGCAATTATTGAAGCACCAAAAGCTCCCATAAGTCCTGCAATATCTGGTCTTATAGCCTCCCTATTTGATACTTTTTCAAAACCTCTAAGTATTGCATTATTGTAAAAAGTTCCACCTTGCACTATAATTTTATTTCCCATTTCCTTTTCATCTCTAATTTTAATAACTTTAAATAAAGCATTTTTAATTACTGAATAAGAAAGTCCTGCAGAAATATCTGAAACTTCAGCCCCCTCTTTTTGAGCTTGTTTAACCCTTGAATTCATAAATACTGTACATCTTGAACCAAGGTCCACAGGATTTTTTGATTTTAAAGCTTCTTTTGCAAAGTCTTCAACCTTCATATTAAGAGATTTGGCAAAGGTTTCTATAAAGGAACCACATCCAGATGAACAAGCCTCATTTAACAATATAGAATCTATAACTCCATTTTTTATTCTTAAACATTTCATGTCTTGTCCACCAATATCAAGAATAAAATCTACTCCAGGCAAGAAAAATTCTGCTGCTTTATAATGGGCTATAGTTTCAATTTCTCCAATATCAACATGAAGAGCCGATTTAATTAAAGCTTCTCCATAACCTGTTACTACTGCATTTGCAATTTTAACTTCACTTGGAAGTTTTGAATATAAATCATTTAAAATTTCAATAACTTTATTTAGTGGATTACCACCATTACTACCATAATAATCATAAATTATTCTTGATTTATCATCAGTTAAAATTACTTTAGTAGTAGTTGAACCTGCATCAATACCTAAAAAAGCTTTTCCTTTATAAGTAGATAACTCTCCTCTTTCTGCCTTTGATTTATTATGCCTGTCCATAAATTCATTAAATTCATCATCATTTTTAAATAATGGATCTAATCTATCAATGTCATCATCTTTAATATCATTTATTTTATCTACATTATCATATAATGACTTAAACTCTATACTTTTATTCTTAGTAGAAAGTAATGCAGCGCCATAGGCTACAAATAATTGTGGGTTTTCAGGGAAAATAACCTGTTTTTCACTTAACTGAAGAGTTTCAATAAACCTTTCCCTAAGTTCTGATAGGAAGTATAAAGGTCCCCCTAAAAATGCTACATTTCCTCTAATTGGTTTCCCACAAGCAAGTCCACTAATAGTTTGATTAACAACTGCTTGTAAAATTGAAGCTGCTATATCCTCAGCCTTTGCCCCTTCATTAATTAATGGTTGTACATCTGTTTTTGCAAATACACCACATCTTGAAGCTATAGGATAAATTACCTTGTGATTTTTAGCCATTTCATTTAAGCCCGTTGCATCTGTATTTAATAATGTTGCCATTTGGTCAATAAAGGCTCCAGTACCTCCTGCACAAGTACCATTCATTCTTTGTTCTATTCCACCCTTGAAATATGTAATTTTTGCATCTTCACCACCAAGTTCAATTGCAACATCTGTTTCTGGAATAATTTCTTCTACAGTTTTAGTACATGCAATAACTTCTTGAACAAAATCTATATTTAACCA
>CAMNZV010000135.1 GCA_946575275.1 uncultured Clostridium sp.
TAACCTGACACAACCCCTGTAATCATACTAAGTAATATTACTAATATGATATTTTTAAAGTTAATAATTATATCCATTCTAAGAATAGTAAGAATTATATATGCTATAGAAATCCCTATTAAATATCCTAATATTGAAAAAACTAACACAATTATTATAGCTTCTAATAGAAAAATAATCTTAACTTCACCTTTTTTCATACCCAAGGCTCTATATATTGCAACTACACCTTTTCTTTCAAGAATTGATATATACATAATATTAGAAACATTTATTGCCGCTACAATTAATGAAATCATTGCTATTAATCCAATAAATAATGAAATTGAGCTTAAAGCTTGACTTATTGATGCATCAATTTCTTCAGTATAATTAATAAATTTATAGCCATTTGGTAAGCTTTGATTTAAAATATTTATTGCTTTATCAACTATATATGAATTTTCACCCTCAACTTTCATTTCAAATATACCATTTTTCTCATAGTCTGACGGCTTTATAGTTCCATCAAGATATTCCGGGAAAAATAATACTGGCACTCCTCCATCTTTTCCATCATCTGATGTAAATCCTATTATTTTATACATTATTCCATTGATACATATTGATGTACCTACTTTATAATTGCTATTAAAATCTCCTAAAGTTTTTACAATAACAACGTTTCCTGTTGAATTGTTAAAATCTTTTCCCTCATTTACATTTATATCATCGTTAAATTCAAAAGCAACACTATCTTTAGATTCTCCTAAATAATAAAATAAAATTAATTCCTCTGGTTTCTCTGCTTCAAATTGCTTTACATGTTCTAATTGTGTAACCTTATCCACTGCCTCTTCTACTTTAGATGATTCTAAAATCCTATTAAAATTTTCATCATCTAAATTATTAGAAGTCAATCCAATAGATATATTTTCTCCTGATAATTCTTTTTTTAAATTTTCAGAAAAACTATCTGACACTGTAAATATAATTACAAGAGATGCAATGCCTATTAATATACCAATACCTGTTAAAAAGGTTCTAAATAAATTATATTTCAAAGATAAGAATATGTTTTTTAAATAATATATAATCATTTCATTATTTCCCCATTAGCTATTTTTATTACCCTATCTGCCCTTTTTGCTATATCATTATCATGAGTAACAATAATTATTGTCGTACCCTCTTTATTTATTTTTACTAATAAATCTAATATTTCCTGTGAGGTATTTTCATCTAAAGCTCCTGTTGGTTCATCTGCAATAATTACTTTTGGATCTGAAACCAAAGCTCTAGCTATTGACACTCTTTGTTTTTGTCCACCACTTAGCTCATCAGGAAAAGAATCAATTTTATCTAATAAACCAACCTCATTTATTACCTTCATTATCTTTTCCTTATTTGTTTTTCCATTCTTAATCAAATATGCTAATTCCACATTTTTGAAAACAGTAAATTTATTTATCAATTGAAAATCCTGAAATATAAAACCTATGTTTCTTCTAGCAATACTTATTTCATTATCCTTTTTATTTTGAATATCCATATTGCAAAATAGATATGAACCTGAATAATCACTATCCAATAACCCAATTATTTTTATCAATGTAGATTTACCAGACCCACTTTTACCAATTATAGCCACAAACTCCGAATTATTAATCTCTAAACTTATATTTTTTATTGCTTCTAACCTAAAGTTTCTTCCCTTATATGTCTTTGATATATTCTCTAATCTAATCATTCTTGTTACCTACATAACTTTTTAATATATCTTTTTCTTTTACTCCAGAAATAACTTTATATCTATTATCAAGCTTTTCTAAAACTACTTGTACGTCATCACCATTTTTATTTACATAAAACTTACCCTCATCCTCTTTAACATAGTCATTTGGTATAAACAAATCACTACTTTTATCAATTATAGTTACTATATTATTTCTTAATAACTTTGTATTTGTTTCTATATTGAAAATAACTTTGTAATAAGAATTTATTCCTTTTGATGTAATCTCATCATTTGGAATAATATAATTAACCTTTGCTATTCCAATATCTACGTTATCTAATTTAACATCATATATTTTATCATAAGAAAAATTTTTAACTTGTTCTTGAGTTGCATTATATATAACTTGTACTTCTGTTGAATATAATGTCAAAACATTATCGTTTATTATTACTTGTCCATTATACATAGCTTTTTGGCTTATCTTATTATCTGCATATTGAATATCCAACTTGAGATCTGTTAAAAGCCTTTGTGATTCTAAAATACTATGGTTAATTTCCTCTTTATATGTAATAAGTTCTTTTTTTTCTTCATTAAGGCTATCTCTTTCTTCTTGGATACTACATTGGTTTATTTTATTATTTATTATATTAATATTTGAATCTACTTCTTTTAATTTGGTATTATTAGTTTCTATATCCATATTTATATTGTTTAATTGATTATTGTTTTTAATATTTTGAACAATCCAATCACTATTATCAATGTTAAACATATATTTATTTTCTTCAACATAATCACCAGTTGAAACTAATAGTATGTCTTTTTCCTTTAAAGAATATTGATTAATATATTTTGATTCAATATAAGATGAATATTCTGTTTTACTGTATTCAACCACATATTCATTATATATTATTTCTGTTTCCTCTTTTGAGCATCCCATTAATCCAATGGTAACTATACTTAGAAAAAACAATAACATTACCTGTTTCTTCACTATTATTCTTCCCTCTATTATTCTATTATTTTTTTAATCATTTCTATTTTTTCATTAATGTACTCATCTTTATTTTGATTTAAAAAATAGTTACCAAGCTCATCACTATAATCCCCATTTTCTATATTAACATTTACACTATAATCCCTATTCTTATCTAATAAAGAAATTTGGACATAATTACCACTTTCTTTTTCACCATAAATATTTCCATACTCCACAACTTCTTGAAGATTATTTACAGGAGTAATTTTACTTATATCATAATTTGCTATGGTTATTCCATCAAAAACCTCATCATTACATAATTCATAATAATAATCTGGATAATTATCCTTAAATTTAATCTCCTCCATTTTATCATTCCAGTAATCCTTAGATTCACCTAATACCACATTAGATTCATTATTATTTGAAGGCTCAGACACACTACTATTACATCCACAAAATAACATTAATATAATTAAAATTATGCTTATATAAGCTCTCTTTCTCATTAAACTACTCCTTTAAACTTCTGTATTTCTTATATATATATCCATCATATTCGACTTTTTTAAATTTTTCTTTGTTGTTAATTTTATCTGTAACCTCAACTTCTCTTATAACAGAGTCATTTTTAATTGTTACTAATAAACTCTTTTCTTCATACACAATTAAATAATGTGATCCCTCTACAGTTAAGCCATCTTTAAGAGTTAATACACCACTAAGTAATGTATCTATAATAAACTGAAGTTTAGTTTCCTTTTTCTTTTTTAATAGCTCGTAGGCTTCTATTGAATTCTCTAAATATTCTTGCAATTTATTGTTTAACATAATTATTCCTCCTTATACTTATAACGCAAATAGTAAATTTACAATATCTAAAATAATAAAACATATATATGGTAATAACACTATTATTTTTTTACCAAAACCTTTAATCCCCTTTAATTCTTTAAATTGAATATAGTAAATCAATGGATTTAAAAATAGTGCTAATATTGCTGTTGACTTGAAATTTAAAGAATAGATTAAAAATACTATTATTGCATGAGTTAGCAACATAGGTATTAGTAGATTAAATGTTAGGGCTATTGATTCTTTACCCTCCAATGTTTTTTTAGTAACTATTTTAAATATAATTCTCCCAATAAAATTTATAATTATTATATCTAAAAAAAATATAAATGCATTTGATATTATTCCCATTCCTATAAGAATTGCTGTGTTGTTATTAAATAATTCTTTAGTAATTTCAGGTGTATTTAAATAACTTCCTACTGATGTAAGTAGTAAATATAGAAAACTACTAATTATTAGATATAACTTTTTCATTATTATTCCCCCACTCATTCATTGCATTTTTACACATGTATATTGTTAAAACACCTACTATGGATAGATATCCAAAATATATATAATTAGGAATAACAATATAACCCCTTATCATTGGTAAAAATACTAATATATATTTGATTATTGTCATGCATACTGATTTAATCCTGTTATTTCCAATAATAATTATGAAATGAATAATAGCTATTATTGTAGATATTACTATTATATCTATTAACATCATTATTGAACTTACATTTTTATCTGCCATTAAAAGTATAAAACTTATTATTACTTTAATAAATACTTCTGAAAGTATTGTTTTTAATTTCTTTTTCCTAATATATTTTATATCCTGAAATTCCATATCTAAGTTATAAAAAAAATTATCATTTGTAATTATTTTATATTTGTTTTTTATCCTGCTTGTAAATATTCCAGTTGGAACAATTATAAATAATATTGTTAGATATGTACTATCTAAATTAAATCCATCTCTCATTATATAAAAAAGTGCAATTAAATTAACAATATTTATACAAATTTCTTGAAAGTTAAGTAAATAATCTTTATACACTTCTAAATCAATTTTTTTAATCCATTTAAGTATCTTATGATAATTAGTTAAATTATAGTTTTTAACTTTATTAGTTTCCCTTTTGCTAAGAGTAAATAAAATAGAAAATTCTATTAGGATAAATAATAATATATACACCAATCCCTTATCTTTGTTTATTTCACAAATAAAAGTTTTAATTAAATTATTATTATTTATTGTTCCAACAATTACTATTGCTGATATTATTATATCTATTATTACCTTTACAAGTACCATATTATTATATTTTATACCTACTATATGATTTAATGGACTTAACAGTACATAAGCTCCTACCATTAATATAAACCAAATTGCTGAATATATATCTTTATATAATAAAAAACTTGTCCCTAAAACCAGAAAAATAAAATTAGTAATATATGAGTCTTTTATTATTCTTTGAATTAGATAGGCTTTATAAACTCTAAAACTATCAATATCTATATCGAATATTCTAAAGTCATCATATACCATGAAGATCTCATTTTTATCTAAAAAACTTGCAAAGGAGCTTAAAAGTAAATAGGTGAATATAACCATTTTGACTATACTTGGGTTTACAATAAATATAATTATAAAAACAATAGACAACAATAACCCTAAAAGTATCTGTTTTAATATTTTTTTTCTTCCAGTTTTTATTAGCATTTTTATAAATATAATATCAAAGGAATCAAT
>CAMNZV010000136.1 GCA_946575275.1 uncultured Clostridium sp.
ATTTTTTAAATTATAAACAATTCTCTTTAATTCACTATCTCTACTTAGTTGACCCTTTTCAACCTTTTCATTCCAAAGTTTTATTTCATCTTCAGACATATCTTCCTTTTGTGATTTTGTTAATGGTGTATAACTTCTATCATGAGTATCTAACGTTAATTTGTTAAGCTTCTCAACTAACTTATTATAATCATTAATGAAATTAACTATTTTATCCTTTGCAGCTGTTGCATCGGTTTTTCCAACAAGCTTGCTTTCACCAACATCTGTTATATTAAATTGAACTCCATCTAAGGTTGGAGCATTGGTAGTTGCAATATTTGTGTCATCATAAATTACTGATCCATGTGAATTTGTTATAGCTGCATGTAAATTCTTTCCTTCAAAGGTAGAAACAGTTCCACCTGAAGTATACGCCTCGGCATAGGTACCAGTGGTTATAGAAAATTTTTCCCCTGATGTTTCTGATTCTATATCAATTCTAATTGAATCATCTGAAAGTGTAGCATTTATTCCAAGGGATTTAAGTTTGCTATTTAGTGTTGAATTTACAACATTTGCTTTTTCCTTTTCAAGAACTTCAAGTTTTGTGCTATATTCTGGGTCTGCTACATCTAAGGCATCAATTTTATCTTGCACTGATTTTGTTGCTGTTTTAAGATCACTTGCTTTAATAATTGCATTTTTCCCATTTGCACTAAACATTAAATCTTCTTGTGTTCCACTTAACAAATCAGAAACATTGTAGCTTTTTGAATCTAAATCATTTATTGTTGTTCCATTTACTGTTTCATCTATAGCTGTTCCACCTAAATTTATTGAAAAAGTTGAAACCTTTCCTGTGGCTTTAGTTTCTATTTTTATTCCATTATTAAAATCAGATGTGCTTGCCTTAAGACCTAAATCAGATATTTTCGAATTTATAATAGCTGCCTTTTCCTTGTCTGTCTTTCCGGCAATATCAGAAGCCTTTATAAATACAGATTTCCCACCTGATTTAATTTCCATATCTCCTTCAAGTTCTGAATTTGTATATGTTTTTTTTGCACCCTCTGCAATTTGAGTAACATTCACCTTATAATTATCCTTTACAGCTGTTGAAAGTCCTGTTGCTGTTGCCACCATACTGTCTGAAGAATCAAATTTTATTGTTGCAAAATTCTTGCTGTATAATAAGGAATCCGATTTTGCAAGATCAAAATATTTTTTATAAAAATCTTGTCCATCATTAATAACATCTCTATATAATTTTTGTTTTATTTCAAGAACATCCTTTTTCTGTGTTTGTATATCAATTTTGCTTTGATATGCTTGCATTGTAGTTTTAACTAAGGAGTCTATGTCCATACCAGTTGCAAGACCTGTAACTCTTGTAGGCATAATAATCACCTTTCCTTCAATATAATATTTTTACATCCCTGTCTTTTTTGCCATTTCATAGGTTTCATACCATAAATTTCTTATATCTTCTATTAAAGGAAGTACTTCCCTTAATATATTTACGTCTTTCTTTAAATTAGCTTCTATTAATTTATCGTGTATAAATTGATAAACTTTATACAATTGAACTGCCCAATCTCCTGCTCCCTTATCTAATGTAGCCATTAATTCTACAATTAAATCTTCTGTTTTCATTATATTCTCATGTGCCTTAGCTGGTTTTTTTTCAACTAAAGCAATTTCTGCCATTTTAGAAAATTTTACTGCTCCATCTACTACCATTAATAATAATTGATCCTTTGATGCGTAATTTACACTGTTATTTTTATATACATTATAACCATTAGAATACATATATATATATACCTCCTATTTTGTCTTATCTATAAATAATCCTTTTTTACTTTCAATACTAATTTCTTTATTTGCATCCACTTGAAATACCTCGTTATATTTCACAGCCTCTATGGTTAATGAGTTTTTATTAGCCTTATTATTAGCTTCATCAACATAGGGTTTTTTAGATTTGTTATTCTTGATATATATATCCCTTTTACTATGAACCTTATCATCCTTAGTTTCTTCTTTTAATTCTCGTCTTATGTCTGTTTGAATTTGATTTAATTTAAACATAAGCTTATGCCTTTTTGTCCACTAGAACTCCAGCTAATTCGCACATCTTAGCAACCATATCAACTAAGTTCTCAGGTGGAACTTCAAGAATAACTTCCTCTGTTTCATCGTCTATTATTTTTATCATTATTCTATTTAAGTCTTTGTGAACAGAATATTCTGCATGAGTTTTGTCATCTGTTAAAAAGTTATTTAATCTTTTTATTGCATTATCTACTTTACCTTTAGTATACTTATCCTTTGTTTCATTAGTATTAGTATCACTTATATTACTTTTATCTCCCTTGTTTATTTTAACTTCCTTGCTTGTAATCATTTCTAAATTAAGGTTTTCAGCACCTCCCTGATTTGAAACCTTAAGGTTCATAACAATCACCTCATTTTTTTATATTTTTAAGCAGATTTAAATCCACTTTGCTTGCTATTTTATTTTCTTCTTCTATAGCCTTAACCAATTCCTTCCTTAGAATTAACATCTCCCTTGGTGCATTAATAGCTACCTTTACATTTCCATCTGCAATTTTCGAAATGCTTATTTCAATATTTTCTCCTATATATATTGATTCTCCCTCTTTTCTAGTAATTACTAACATCAGCTTCCTCCTTATATATAGGATGCTTTATTTCATAAACTTCCTTTGGTAGAATTATTTGTTCTCCAAGTAGAGTTTTTTCATTTATAACAAGTGGTGCTCTTAAATTTGTTGTCATTTTTTTATAATTAGAATTTAAAACCACTGTTGTATATAATAAAACATCTTCTTTTTTTGATATTTTTAGATTTTTAACTACATCCTCTGGTATATCTATTTCATAATCGCTTTTAATACTATAGGGATTCATAATTACTAATTGAATATCATTGTCCTCTATACTACTTAATATTTTATAATTTTCATTATCTTCTACATCTTCTATATTATAATTCTTGCAATTTTCTAATCCTAATAAACCCTTATCAAAAAAAATCTTCATAGTTATATTAACTCCTTATATATAATCTAAAATTGTTCGTGGTAATATTTGTGCACTTACTTGAAGGGATGCCTGATATACAGTTTGTGCCACAGCATATTCCATAGTTTTTTCTGTAAAATCTATGTCTTCAGTCTTAGATAAAATATCTGTCATATTAAAGGTTTCATCATCATTTTTAGCCTCTGCCGAATCCATTCTATTTTGTTTTGCTCCAACCTCTGCCCTTACCTTTAGTAAATTTGTTATAACATCATCTATAGAGCTTAAATTTTCTTTTGTAATTTTAGCATTATCAATTTCATTAGATGACCCTAAATTATTTGTTATTTCTGATAATAGACTTAAGGCATTTACAGATTGCCCCTTATTATTTTTAAATAACAAAAGCTCTGTTGCAGAAACATTATATTTTATTTTAACTCCCTGTGAAATTTCTGTATTTAATTCTCCCTTTAGCATATCTATTTGATACATATCATTAACATTATTACTATTTAAGTCTAACGCCTCACCATCCTTATCTAAAAATGTTAAATTCTTATTACCAGTTATATTATTCTCAATAGCATTTATTGGTTTTGAAGATGTTTTAGTTCCACCAAAAATATATTTTCCATCAAAATTGGTATTTAAAACCTGAGACATTTCTGCAACTCTTTCATTTACTTCATCTAAAATTGCCCCTCTTTCATCACTTCCATAGCTTGCATTTCCTGCTGATACCATAAGTTCCCTAATTCTTTGCACAATGTTAGTAACTTGATTTAAAGCAGAATCAGTAGTATCAAGCCAATTTATAGTATCCTTAATATTTTCATTGTATTGAGTATTAGTGTTAATACTGCTATTTAATTGCATACTTCTTGCAACCTTGTTAGGATTGTCTGAAGGTCTATTAATTTCTTTACCTGATGATAACTGCTTATTTAAAGTTTGCATATTATTTAAGTTTTTATTCATATCACTCATATAAGTGTTTTTTATTATTTTATTTGTTATTCTCATTTATTAAGTTCCCTCCTTACTATCTTTTTAATCCATTGATAACAACATCTAATAATTCGTCAATTGTGGAAATTATTTTTGCATTTGCACTATAGGCATGTTGATACTGTATTAAATTTGCAAGTTCTTCATCAAGAGATACTCCAGATACAGATTGCCTGCTGTTTTCTAATTCATTTAATAGAGTATTTTGATTTTCTTCCTGCCTATTTGCCTCCTGTGCCTTAATTCCAAGCTTATCAATTATATCTTTGTAAAAGGAATCCATTGTAGTTCCACTAGTATCTAGTTCTACATCCATTCCAAAATTTGTTGTTGATATATCACTTCTTGACTTAATTGATGTTCCAAAGTCTTGTATTCTTATATAAGAATCTCTAAGTTTTGCAATAGCCAATGCTCTTGCCCCATCACCTTCACCATCCATATTATTTTCATTAGTATATGAAAAATTATTATCGTGAGTTTTTGTTTTAAGCTTCATAACATCATCTATTATTTCAGTATTAACAGTAATATTTTTAGCTGTAATTTTTTCTTCTGCCATTAATGTTTCATCTAAATTACTTATTAATTTGTTTGCTCCATAATATGCAACATCTTTATTTACAAAAAGTGGCATAAAGTCCTTTTCAGGATCTCCACCTGTCTGCAACGGATTTGTAAGCCCACTATGAACAGCATTAACTGTATAGGCAATTGTCTTTGCTAAACTATTTATTTGATCAATATATTTAGCTATATCATCCTGTACAGTTATATTTCCAGCTATCTCTCCAGATGATGGTGTAAATACCATTAATTCAACACCATTTATAATTCCATTGTCCTTAATTTTATAACCATCACCCTTAACTGCATTTCCTTCCCCATCAGCCCATATTAATCTACTATTGTCTAGATTATCCAATTCGGCTTGTGTTAAATCAGCAACTCTAATAGTTTTTAAATTCTCTGCCTTAGTAGTATCTCCAAGTTTAGCATAGGTAATAACATGAACATTTGGATATACCGGATCTTCTTCAATTGAAGTTACATATGAAAATCTTGTTTGTTGATCATTTGGTTCGGCACTTACTAAAGTAGAATTTTTCATCCCACAGGAATCTGAAGTTTTCACATCTATTCCATTATAAGATCTTTCATCAACAGATAAATTGAACTTTTTGCTCATTGTATCTAATAACAAATCTCTCTTATCTAATAAATCATTAGGTGTTTCACCT
>CAMNZV010000137.1 GCA_946575275.1 uncultured Clostridium sp.
CCACAAAGTTTATAGGGATCCTCTTCAATTATTTCCTTACCATTAGGTCCAACTTTCTTATATATTTTTACACATTGACCTTGTGATATTCCAAATTCCCCACAATACAACATAATATTTTTCAAATCATGTTGTGCCATATATGATTCACATATCACTTCATATTTTTTCTCACCAATTCCATCTATCTCTTTAAGTCTTTCTATATTATTATCTAAAATTTCTAAAGTTTCATCTCCAAAATGGTCTATTATCTTTTTTGCCGTAACAGGGCCTATTCCCCTGATTATACCTGAAGATAAGTATTTTTCCATTCCATCAATTGTAGTTGGTAATATTTCTTCCAAGCTAATAATGTTTAGTTGTAACCCAAATTGCTTATGATTTTTCCATTCTCCAGTTATTTTCACCTGTTGTCCTTCACTTAGATAAGGCACTGTTCCTACAACAGTTACTGGTTTATTATTTACATTAACCTTGGCCACCACATAACCTGTTTCATCACTTTTAAAAAGTATAACCTCAACAATGCCTTGAATTACCTCCATTAATTTTCTCTCCCTACATAAATATTTATTTTTATTATATCATAATATATATGAAAAATGGGACTGTATAAAACAGCCCCAAGAAAATGAATAATTATAAATATTTTTTTATTTGGTCTACCTTGTTAATTTGCTCCCATGGTAAATCAATATCTGTTCTTCCAAAATGTCCATAAGCTGCAGTTTGTTTATAAATAGGTCTTCTTAGATCTAATTCTTTTATAATACCTGCTGGTGTTAAATCAAATATTTCTTCAATAATTTTTATTATTGAGTCCTCATTAATTTTCCCTGTTCCAAATGTATCAACAGTTATTGATACTGGTTTTGCAACTCCTATAGCATAGGCTAATTGAATTTCTATTTTATCTGCAACTTCAGCTGCAACTAAATTTTTTGCTACCCATCTTGCTGCATACGCTGCTGATCTATCAACCTTTGTTGGATCTTTTCCTGAGAAAGCTCCTCCTCCATGTCTACCATATCCACCATAAGTATCAACAATTATTTTTCTGCCTGTTAATCCTGAATCACCTTGTGGACCACCTACAACAAATCTACCTGTTGGATTTATGTAATATTTTGTTTCATCATCTAATAACTCTGCTGGAATTACTTCCTTTATTACATAATTTTTAAGATCTTTTTCTATTTGTTCTAAGGTTACACGTTCATCATGTTGAGTAGATATAACTATAGCGTCTATTCTTTTTGGCTTATCATCTTCATATTCAACTGTAACTTGAGTTTTTCCATCTGGTCTTAGATAAGATAAGGTATTGTTTTTTCTAACTTCACTTAATCTTCTTGATAACCTATGAGCCATTGCAATTGGTAGTGGCATATATTCTGGCGTCTCATTTGTGGCAAATCCAAACATCATTCCTTGATCCCCAGCTCCAATTAATTGGGACTCATCTTTATTGCCTTTTCTAGATTCAAGAGCCTCATTAACTCCCATAGCTATATCTGATGATTGTTCATCAATTGTAGTCATAATTGAACATGTATCGCAATCAAATCCATACTTAGCCCTATCATAACCTATTTCTCTTATAACATTTCTTGCAACCTTAGGAATATCCACATAGCAATTTGTTGATATTTCCCCCATTACTAATACCATTCCTGTAGTAGTACAACTTTCACAAGCTACCCTTGCATAAGGATCCTTTTCTAATATAGCATCTAAAACACCATCTGAAATTTGATCACAAATTTTATCTGGATGTCCTTCTGTTACTGATTCTGATGTAAATAATTTCTTCATTTTTTCTCCTTTCTTTTTAAAGCATAAAATTTTTAACCAATAAAAAAACTCTTCAAAATGAAGAGAATATTATACTAATTTCTCTCTCATCTCGCAGATATAAATATCTACAGGAATTGGCACCTTGTATAATACAGGTTGCCGGGTTTCACAGGGCCCTATCCCTCCACCTCTCTTGATAAGAGTTATTTATTAAGTTTTATTTCATTTATATATTAACACATTTTATTTATTATTTCAAGAAAATAATAAGTCCATACTAATGTATGGACTTATGGTGGATGAGGATGGATTCGAACCATCGAAGCAAGATGCAACAGATTTACAGTCTGCCCCCTTTGGCCACTCGGGAACTCATCCATGCGTGGAGCTGGCAATAGGAATCGAACCTACAACCTGCTGATTACAAGTCAGCTGCTCTACCGTTGAGCCATGCCAGCATATAAGTATTATTTAATTTTTCATTTAAATGGTGGGCACAACAGGGCTCGAACCTGTGACCCTCTGCTTGTAAGGCAGATGCTCTCCCAGCTGAGCTATGCGCCCATTTAAATGGTGGATGAGGATGGATTCGAACCATCGAAGCAAGATGCAACAGATTTACAGTCTGCCCCCTTTGGCCACTCGGGAACTCATCCTTAATTGTTATTCTAGTGAACCAACAATAGTTAGTATATATTTAAAGGGTATATATTTCAACTTCTAAATACACTTATTTACGTTGATTATTCTTATTATTCTCTCTAATACTATTTATTTCATCACTTTAATGCTCCATGTATTATTTTAATATAATATTGTCTATATTTATTTCTTTACTTATTATTTCTTTTATTTCATTGTATTTTTCAGTGCTTAATCGTTTTCTCAAAATACTTATATATTCTTTTGTAGCCTCCTCATTATTATCACTTTCAGCTAGTATTTTAATTCTTTCATAATCTATTATTGATAGACTAAGTAAAATTTGTTTATATCTATCTTTATCTTTTTCATTAATTTTATTTTCTATTTCATTAATTGATAAATATTTTTTAATTGATTCTTGATTAATATTTATAGCCTCCTTTTCTACTGTCTTTGCCTCTTCATCAACATTAACATTACTTTCTATATTAAAACTTGTAACTGATTGTTCTTTAGGACTCCAAAATACAATAAAATATATAGGTATAACTAGGCAAAACATTCCAAATGTAAATGTTATTTTCTTCATCATCTTCATCTCCTTCACCTATTATTTATTACCAATTAAAGATTTTTTATACTTATATACTATTTTATAATTACTCTTCATATATTTAGTCAAGGAGGTGTGTGCTTTGATTAATAAAAGAATTCACTATAAAGCTTTTCTAGCTTATTACGAAATTGGAGAATCCTTGAAGGATATTATTAACGAGGATACTATTATTGTATGCATTGGAACAGATAAATGTATAGGTGACTGTCTTGGTCCTTTAGTTGGCACATTATTGAAATCAAATATGTTTCCATTGCCTGTATACGGTACTGTTTCAAACCCTATACACGCACTTAATATAGATGAAAAACTAAATGAAATTTATAACGCTCATCCTAATGCTTCTATTATTGGTATTGATGCTTGTTTAGGGCAAATAGCTTCTATAGGTGAAATCCATACAAGACATGCTCCAATTTGTCCTGGCAGAGGTGTTGGGAAGGTTCTACCAGATGTAGGCGTTGCATCAATTGTTGGTATTGTGGAATCTAATTCAAATGCAGATCTTTTTACTTCAAGGACTATTAGACTTTCTCTAATTTTAGATATGGCAAAGGTTATGAGTAAAGGTTTATTGTATGCTTATTCCTTAAAAATGAATTTAGATTATGCCTTATAGAACAAAAAAGAATGTTGATGTAATATACACCTACATTCTTTTTGCTGTTTTATTCAATTAACCCTACTTCACTTGATCCATTATTGAAATCCAATTTATCAAAATATGCAAGAACCTTACCAGTACCCTCTGCTACGCATTCTACTGCTCTATCGGCTACTGTAACATTAATGCCTGTTTCATATTCTATTAATTTGTCTAAACCATTTAAAAGAGCCCCACCACCAGTCATTAAGATACCTTTTTCAATTATATCTGCGGCTAATTCTGGTGGAGTTTTTTCTAAAACGTTTTTTACACTTTGAACTATACTTGTGACTGGTTCTAATATTGATTGTCTTATCTCTTCCGTTGTTACTTCAATCTCATCTGGCAACCCAGTAACAAGATTTCTTCCCTTCATAATTGATGTTAAATTCCTATTATTTTTAAAGGCTGATGCAGTAGTTATTTTTAAATCCTCTGCTGTTTTTTCACCAATCATAATTTTATATTTATTTCTAACGTATTTTATTATTGATTCATCAAATTTATCACCAGCAACCTTTATAGATTGTCTTACAACAATTCCACCTAATGAGATTACTGCAACATCGCAGGTACCTCCACCTATATCAACAATCATTATACCATTGGGCTTAGTTATATCTAAACCTGCCCCTATGGCAGCTGCTAATGGTTCTTCTATTAAATGAACTCTTTTAGCTCCTGAATTTCTTGTAGCTTCAAGTACTGCTCTTTTCTCTACTTCTGTAGCTTGGGACGGAATGCAAACCATCACCTTTGGTGCAACTAGATTTCTTTTTCCTGCAACTTTTTTAATAAATTCTGCTAACATTCTCTCTGTCATATCGTAATCTGATATAACTCCATCTTTTAAAGGTCTTACTGCTACAATATTTCCAGGTGTTCTACCTATCATTTTTCTAGCTTCCTCACCTATAGCTAAAATTTTATTATTACTTTTATTTATAGCTACAACAGAAGGCTCCTTTAAAATAATTCCTTTGCCCTTTTCATATACTAAAACAGTTGCTGTTCCCAAATCAATTCCTAATTCTGCGCCCGTTTTCCAAAACCACATCTACTATTCACTCCCATATCTATATTTTTCTACAATATATAATATTTTTTTCTTTAATACATTAATTTTATTATATACGTAATATAAATATCATTCAATAGCTTTATATTTTAATTTTGTGGCTTTTCCGCCTCTTATATGTCGTTCTGCCTTATTTAGTTCTAGCACACTATGAGTTCTTTCAGCAATTGATGGACTTATCTTTGGCAATCTTTCTGTCATATCTTTATGGATTGTACTTTTACTGACTCCAAAAACTTTTGCTGTCTTTCTAATTGTAGCTTTTGAATCAATAATATATTGGGCCACTTCTAAGACTCTTTCTTCAATGTAATCCTTCAAAAGGCTACCTGATTTATATAATCATAACAAATAGTAACATCCACTACTTATTATAGTTTTTCATCTTATCCATTAAATAAGACGGTAGTTTCACAGGATTCAACTACTTAGGTTAGTACCATAATACTAAA
>CAMNZV010000138.1 GCA_946575275.1 uncultured Clostridium sp.
CTAAAATAAAACAAAAAAAGCCTTCAATAACTATTGAAAGCTTTTTTGTATTTATTTTTACTACTTCTTTTTAGCTCTTCTTAAAAACACAGGAATATCTAAATCATCATCCTCTTCTTGAAAATTAGTCTTTTCAATTTCCACATTACTAGAAGTTTCTATTGTAGTTGATGCAACCTCATCCCTAATTTGTGATGATATTGTTTCTCTAACATTTTTTTGAATTGGCACTTCATGTACTTCTGCTTCGAAACCAGTAGCTATTACTGTAATTCTAATTTCATCAGTTAATGTTTCATCTATTACAGCACCAAAAATTATATTTGCATCTGGATCTGCTGATTCTCTAACAACATCTGCAGCTTCATATACTTCTAATGCTCCTAAATCTGCGCCACCTGTGAAGTTTAATATAACTCCTGTTGCACCATCTATTGATGTTTCAAGTAATGGTGATGCAATAGCTTCTTTTACAGCATCTGCTGCCCTATTTTCACCTTTTCCATAACCAACACCCATATGTGCTAGTCCTTTATCTAACATTACAGCCTTAATATCAGCAAAGTCTGCATTTACAACTCCTGGAATTGTAATCAAATCTGATATAGCTTGAACACCTTGTCTTAATACATCATCTGCTAATTTAAATGAGTCTAATAAGGTTGTTTTCTTATCTGCCATTGAAAGTAATCTTTCATTTGGGATAATAACTAATGTATCTACCTTTTCTTTCAACTTTGCAATACCCATTTCAGCATGTCTCATTCTTCTTTTACCTTCAAATGGGAATGGCTTAGTTACAACACCAACAGTTAAAATTTCTAAGGACTTAGTAATTTCAGCAACAACAGGTGCAGCTCCTGTTCCTGTTCCACCACCCATTCCTGCAGTTATAAATACCATATTAGCACCTTTTATAGCAGCAGTTATCTCTTCTCTACTTTCTTCTGCAGCTCTTTGCCCAATTTCAGGGTTAGCACCTGCTCCTAGTCCTTTAGTTAATTTTTCACCAATTTGTATTTTTTGATTTGCATGTGACAACATTAGAGCTTGCTTGTCTGTGTTAATAGCTATAAACTCTACATTTTTTAATCCTTCAACTATCATTCTATTAACGGCATTACTTCCTCCGCCGCCACAACCTATAACCTTTATATTAGTTAACTCTTGCATATCTACTTCAAAATCTAACAAAACAATTCCTCCTTTAAAAAATCTCCCTGATGAAACCCTTTATTTTCGCAAAAAAACCTTTTTCTTCTTCTTCCTCATTTTCATATATATCATATTCTATATTATTTTTCTCTTTAATAGAAATCTCAAATTCATCTTTTAATGGGTCCCTTGCAGTTATTTTTGACCTTTCAAAGACTTCTTTAACAATTGCAAGTGACGATATATTGGCAGTATTTTTCATTTGCAAATACTTATTATCTGCAATAGTAATATTTTTATCTATTTGATCTTTTGCTATTTTGGCAATATTCTCATAATAAGTAATCCCATCTCCATAAATTATTATACTACACATTCCTTCACAAAAGGAAGTATTTTTTATTTCATTGTTAACATATTTTATAATTTCTTCTATTCTCGCCCTTGTAACTTCGTAAAATAATTCCTTTGAAATTTTTGTAGCTCCAATTTGAAGTTCATCTTTTATTTCTGAATCATTATACATAGTTTCATATTTACTAGCCAAAATCTTCTTAATATTTTCACTTTCCTCTATTGATAGCTTCCCACAAATAGATATATCTTTTGTTATATTATTACCGGCAATTTTTATAGATTTTATGTATTGTAATATACCATTTCTAAATATTGCAATATCAGTTGTGTCAGCACCAACATCAACTATTACTTTAACTCCCATTAATCTTTTATTTTGAAGAAAAATATTCTTTGCAGCTATTGAATTTACAATGAAACCTTTAAATTCATATCCTGATTCAGTAATAATATTTTTGAATTTATCTAGTTCATCTTTTGGTCCTATAACTAGGGTTAAATTAATAGCTAACCTTTTACCTCTATACCCTAGTAAGTTTTCATATAAAATCTTACCATCTAAAGTATAGTAATTAATTATTGTATCCACAATTTCTTCACCATCTAATAGCGAATATTCTAGATTTGATTCCATTGCTTTTTTTATGTCTATTCCTCTTACCTTGCCTTCAGATAAGTTTATTGATACATTGGCTTCTGAAATTCTTAGACCTCTTGAAGAAATTCCACAATAAACCCCACTAATTCCTTTATTTGATCTTTGCTCTAAACTTCTTATAACTTCTATAAAAGATTCTTTAACACTTTCTTCCTCTTTTATATATCCTTTATTCATTCCAATAGATGGGATACTTATGGTTCCCAATATATCAATATCATCTTCATTTTCTATGCCAATTGATGCAGAAATTTTATGACTTCCAAAATCAACAGCTGATATTAATAATTCATGCATTTTTAATATTTTTCCTCCCTTTATCAAAATAATTATTCATTAAATACCCTTAAATACTCTTATTCTTAGCTTTAATTATACTTAATTAATTATGTTATTTCCAATTAATATTTTGTTAACAATGAAAGGATGATTCAAACAACTTAAACTTTGTTGTTTTACCTCATCCTTATAATTATACACTTTTTACAATGTATTCATATATCGTTTTAAAGTTTCTTCATCAACACAATATGAAAAAGCATCTTCCTTTGATATAACCATACTTTTGTACAAATCTGCCAAGGCCATATCCATAGTTTTCATACCAAACTTTGTACCCGTTTGCATTGAGGATTGAATTTGATGAGTTTTTCCTTCTCTAACTAAGTTTTGTATTCCAGATGTCATTGTCATAATTTCTAGTGCCGCAACTCTACTTTTTCCATCAATACTTTTAATTAATTGTTGTGATATAACTGCCTGCAACACCGTTGCCAATTGCGTTCTTACCTGTTGCTGTTGATGGGGTGGAAACACATCTATAATTCTATCAATTGTTTTTGCAGCTCCAATTGTATGAAGAGTAGAAAATACTAAATGTCCTGTTTCCGCAGCTGTTATGGCTGTTGATATTGTTTCAAGGTCCCTCATTTCCCCTACAAGAATTACATCTGGATCTTCTCTAAGTACTGCTCTAAGTCCTGCTGCATAATCAGTAGTGTCTTCTCCTACTTCTCTTTGGTTTACTATACTCTTTTTGTGAGTATGTAAATATTCTATTGGGTCTTCAAGTGTAACAATATGATCTGATTTCCCTGAATTTATTTCATTAATCATTGCTGCTAAAGTTGTAGATTTACCACTACCTGTTGGTCCAGTTACAAGAATTAATCCTCTTTTTTTATTAATTAACTCTTTGAAGATCTTTGGGTGTTTTAACTCGTCAAGTGTTGGTACATGAATGGTTAAGTATCTTAATACTAAAGAATCTCTATTCTTTTGTCTAAATACATTAACTCTGAATCTTCCTGCATCCTTTACCTCATAGGATAAATCATAATCTCCACTTTCCCTATATTTTTCAAATCTATGACCTAATACTTCCTTTGCAAATTCCTTTGTCATATTTTCATTTAAAATTTCACTACCTATTGGTGTTAATTCTCCATTAACCCTTACCATAGGTGGTAACCCTACTGATAAATGTAAATCTGATGCTTTTAATTCTATAGTCTTTAATAATAATTCATTTAAAATGTACATTTGCCCCTCCATATACCTCTTTTTCTATTTTGTTCCCATGATATCCACGTTCAAATGTATATATTCTATAAAAATTGTTAAATCCCTCTATAATATTTAAACTTTTTAAGAATTTCTACACATTATATAATAATACTCTTTGTAACTTCTTTAAAGCTTTTTTTTCAATTCTTGATACATAAGATCTTGAAATATCTAAAATCCTTGCAATTTCACGTTGAGTTTTACATTTTCCATCTTCTAAACCATATCTCATTATAATAATATCTTGCTCCCGTTTTGTTAAAACCTCTTGCATTTTTTTATATAAAGTCTTTATTTGTATATTACTTTCTACTTTATCTATTACAGAGTCTTTTTCACTACTTAAAACGTCGATTAAACAAATTTCATTGCCCTCTTTGTCAACTCCGATAGGATCTTGTAAATATACTTCACTTTTTTGCTTTTTGTTATTCCTAAATAACATTAATATTTCATTTTCAATACATCTAGAAGCATATGTTGCAAGTCTTGTACCCTTGCTATTATCAAAAGAATCTATAGCCTTTATTAATCCTACTGTACCAATTGATATTAACTCATCAACCTCTTTTGTAGGAAAAGAATATTTTTTTACTATATGGGCAACTAAGCGAAGATTTCTTTCAATGAGTATACTTTTTGCACCTTTATCTCCATTTTTAAACTTTTCCAAATATTCCTCTTCTTCTTTTTCATCCATAGGTAATGGGAAAGTATTATTTCCATTAACATATCCAGTAAAAAAAAGTGAACTAGATATTAGTTCGAGAAAATTTGATATAACAATCACTTTACTTCCTCCTAGAAGTTGCTTATTATATATTATTCATAAATATATGTTTTCATTCTAGGTTATTATTTTGAATTTATTATATTTTTTATTATATCTGCAAATATTGGTGCTGCAGTATCTCCACCTCCAAGTTCCTCTCCATTTTCATTTATTTGAAGTATGTCTGGTACAAACACTATCATTGTATATGTCTTATTATTTATAGTATAATATCCAACAAACCATCCATGAGTTGAATTTAGCGTTCCACTTGTAGCTGAACCAGTTTTTCCACCTATTTTAATTCCTTCAACATTTGCCTTTATACCAGTACCTTCTTTAACAACCTTCTCCATACCATTTTTTATTAAGGTAGATGTGGTTTTTGAAAAAACTTTTTTTGTTTCCGTTTCAAAGGTTTTTATGCTAGTGTCATTTGCATCTACAATACTATCAACTATGTAAGGTTTAATATATACTCCACCATTTACTATTGAATTTATTGCACCAAGCATCTGTATTGGAGTTACAGTTAAACATTGTCCAATGGAAATATTATTTAAACCCGATTCTTCTAATGGTTTTATACCTGTAGATTCTTCTTTAAAATTCAAATCTTTTTTAAATATATTTAATTTTTCTGCATACTCCATTAAAATGTCATATTTTAATTTGTGACCGATTATTGGAAAGCTA
>CAMNZV010000139.1 GCA_946575275.1 uncultured Clostridium sp.
AAAGAATCTATTAGTAGAAAAGGATTTTAAATTAGAAGCTGACAAAATTAAATTTGAGATTAAAAACAATGAAGAAAAGAAAAAAGAAATTATTAAGATAAAAGGTAAAATTGAAAATAACTTATCTAGTTTAAATGAATTTAATGATTTAGAAATTATTGAAAAACTTGAAATCAAATTGGATTTAACTGATTTAGATAATTACATTGGAAAACTAAAAAGAGACTTAAATAATTCAAAGACTGATGAAAATGAAAAGGAAAAGAATCTTACAAATTCCTTAGTAGATATTGAAATTAAGGAAGAATTTAAACAGGATAGTTTATTTAAAGAACCTATTCAAACCTTAAAATTACTAATAGTAAAACCAAGGGAATTTAAGGAACATTTAAACTTAATTATTAATTCTTATGAAATGCTTATGGAAAAACTAATTGCTGATATTGAAATGATTCAAAAAGAAGAGGGTAAAATATTAGAAAGTATATTAGAATATATAAAAGATGTACATGAGAATATTAAAAAGATAGATGAAAATTCTTCAATAACAATTGGAAATAAAAGATTGAAAATGTTAAATATTAATGTTACAGATTGGGAAGATAATAAAGAAATATGTAAAATTAGATTAAGGGAATATATAGAACAAATAAGAGATAAGGGGTTAAAGGCTCTAGAAAATAATGATAGTATAGAGGAGATAGTTAGTAATAATATTAACATAAATAAGCTATATGATGAGGTTTGTGGAATAGGAAATGTAAGTATAAAATTATATAAAATTGAAGAGGATAAACAAAGACAGATTTCTTGGAATGAGGTTTCAAAAAATTCTGGAGGCGAAGGCTTCTTATCAGCCTTTGTAATATTATCAAGTTTATTGTCCTACATGAGAAAAGAGGATAGTGAGATATTTTCAAGAAAAGAAAGTGGAAAAGTTCTTATAATGGATAATCCTTTTGCACAAACAAATTCAGCCCATCTTTTAAAACCATTAATGGATATTGCAAAAAGGAGCAATACCCAACTTATATGTTTAACAGGACTTAGTGGAGATGCAATATACAATAGATTTGATAATATTTATGTATTAAATCTTATATCCTCTAAGCTTAATAATAATATAAAGTATATAAAAAGTGAGCACCAATAAGGTGAAGAAGAAAAGCAAGTTATAGTAGCAACAAATTTAAAAATAGAAGAGCAAATAAAATTATTTTAGAAAATTTGCAAGGGTAACTTCTAGTTTGCCCTTGCAAAAACCTATAATACTTATAAAAAGGTGGTAAAAATATGACAACAATTAAAGATGTGGCAAAAGAGGCTGGAGTATCAGTTGGAACAGTTTCAAATGTTATAAACAATGTTCAAGTAAAACCAGCTACAAAAGACAAGGTAGAAGAGGCAATAAAAAAATTAAAATATGAGCCTAATATATATGCTAGGGGTTTTAAAACTAATAAAACAAATACTGTTGCTGTAATTTTACCTACAATTTGGAATCCTTTTTTTAGTGAACTTGCATATAATTTAGAGGAAAACTTACAAAAAGCTGGAATGAAGATGATTTTGTGTAATTCTAATAAGGATAATAAATCTGAAATAGAATATATATCTATGGCAAAACAAAATAAAATGGATGGCATTATTGCAATAACCTATAGTGATATTGATGAGCATGTTTCCGAAGAAATACCCTTTGTAAGTATAGATAGATATTTTTCAAAAAATATAACTTATGTATCTAGTGATAATTTTGAAGGGGGAAGAATTGCAGCAGAAAAATTAATAGAATTTGGATGTGAAAAAATAGCTTATATAGGTAGAGGATCTAAAATAGATAACTCAACAAGAAAAAGAAAAGAGGGGTTAATAAGCTATTGCAAAGATAATAATATAAAATATGAAATTTTAGAGGTTCTTGGAAAAGAAAGAGAATATAATAAGCTATTAGAAGAATTTATAGATAATAATTTCAAAAAAGAAATCAAAATAGATGGTGTCTTTGCTGTTAGTGATGAATATGCCTTAGACTTTATAGAAAAATTAAAAGCTTTAAATATAAGAGTTCCAGAGGATGTTCAAGTAATTGGATTTGATGGAATGAGGGCAAGTGCTAAGTCTAAATTTGAAATATCTACAATAAGGCAACCTATAGAAGATATAGCAAAGGAGTCAGTAAAAGCTTTAAAAAATATTATTGAAAATAAAAAAATAAAAAAAGAAATAGTACTTCCAATAAGCTTTATAGAAGGAAATTCAACAAAATAAATTTTTTGATGGAAAGTCATTGACTATTTATTGAAAACGTATTACAATTAGGTTATAGAGAAAATGAAACGTTTCAAAAATATAAAAGTATAATTTATTAATAAAAATGAAAACATAAAGGTAAGAATTTATTAATTTCTAAAATATAAAAAAAGAGGAGGGAAGGCTACTATTTTGAACTTAAATATGTAGCCGCTAATATGAGTAATAATTATAAAGCAATTGGGAAAGAAATTTTAGATAATATCGGTGGTAAGGATAACATAGTAAGTGCAGCTCATTGCGCAACACGTTTACGTTTAGTACTTAAAGATGATTCAAAGATTAATTTGAAAAAGATAGAAGCTATACCTCAGGTTAAGGGTAATTTTAATACTTCAGGTCAATTTCAAATAATTCTAGGGCCTGGAATTGTTGACGAGGTGTACAAAGAATTTGTAAAAATAGCAAATATATCTGAAGGTAGCAAAGAAGAATTAAAAAAAGAAGCAGATAAAAAGCTTAATCCAATGCAAAGATTACTAAAATCTTTAGCAGATGTATTTGTTCCAATATTACCAATACTTGTGGCAGCAGGACTATTAATGGGTATAAATAATATATTAACTTCACAAGGCTTGTTTATTGAAGGAAAATCTTTAGTTGAAGCATATCCTAATTTTAAAGATTTAGCTGAACTCATAAATACCTTTGCTAATACTGGATTTGCATTTTTACCAATATTCTTAGGTTTTTCAGCAGCTAAGGCATTTGGAGGAAATCCTTTTTTAGGTGCTTGTATAGGTGCCCTTATGATACATTCAGATTTATTAAATGGATATTCCTATGGGGCAGCAGTATTATCTGGGGATATACCCACATGGAATATACTGGGTTTTTCTATAGATAAGGTTGGATATCAAGGAACTGTATTACCAGTTATAGCAGCAGCTTATGTAATGTCAAAAATAGAAAAAGCACTACACAAAACAATACCTTCAGTATTAGATAATTTATTAACACCATTATTAACAGTATTTATTACTGGGATTTTAACCTTTGTTGTTATAGGACCAATAATGAGAATGGCTGGTAATGGAATTACAAGTGGATTAATGTTTTTAATAAATACCTTAGGACCAATAGGTGGAGCAATATTTGGATTTGTATATGCACCAATAGTTATTACAGGTATGCATCATAGCTTTGTAGCAGTAGAAACACAACTATTAGCAGATATGGCAACAACAGGTGGGTCTTTTATATTCCCAGTAGCTGCAATGTCAAATGTAGCTCAAGGAGCAGCAGCTCTTGCAGTAATATTAATTTTAAGAAAAGATGCTAAAATGAAAAGTTTAGCTTCAGCCTCTGGTATTTCGGCTTTACTCGGAATTACGGAACCTGCAATATTTGGAGTTAATTTAAAATTACGTTATCCATTCTTTGGAGCAATGATAGGATCAGCTGTGGCATCAGGATATATAATGCTTACAAAAGTTCTTGCAATTTCACCAGGTGCTGCAGGCTTGCCAGGAATTATATCAATAAGACCTACATCAATGGTAAATTATGTTATAGGAATGATAATATCAATGGTTGTAGCTGCAGTAGCAACAATTATCTTAAGTAAGGTTATGAAGAAAAAAGAAGTTGAATAAAAGGAGGTATTGATATGAAGGCGTGGACTAGAGAAGAAAGATATAGATCTCTTTTAGAAGCCTCAAAAGAGGAGATGGATCAATTAAAAGGAATTGTAGACAAATGTCCATATAGACAAAAGTTTCATATTCAACCAACTACAGGCTTGTTAAATGATCCAAATGGATTTTCATATTACAATGGAGAATACCATATATTCTATCAATGGTTTCCTTTAGGACCAGTACATGGTTTGAAACATTGGTATCATCTATCATCAACGGATTTAGTTAATTGGAAGGACCTAGGAGTTGCAATAATACCATCAGAATATTATGAAAGTCATGGCGCATTTTCAGGTAGTGGAATAGTTAACAAAGACAAATTATATTTGTTTTATACAGGAAATACAAGAGATGAAAATTGGGTTAGACATCCATATCAATGCCTTGCAATTATGGATAAGGAAGGTAAAATAACAAAAAACAAAGAACCTATTATAAAAGATGTACCAAAAGAATATACAGATCACTTTAGAGATCCAAAAGTCTTTAAAGACAATGGGAAATTCCGATGTATAATTGGAGCTCAAAGAAAAAAAGATAATCTTGGAACAATAGTATATTATGAATCTGAAAATATGAAAGATTGGAAATTTAAAGGTGAAATAAAAACCAAATTTCTAGGCAATGGCTATATGTGGGAATGTCCTGATTATTTAAAGTATGAGGATAAGGCTGTATTTATATTTTCTCCACAGGGCTTAAAGGCAAATGGGGATAAATATAACAATATATTTCAATCTGGGTATTTAATTGGGGATAAAATAAATTTTGATAATAGAATATTAAATCATGGAGAATTTAATGAACTAGACAGAGGTTTTGATTTTTATGCTCCCCAAAGTACTGAAGATGAAAAGGGTCGAAAAATATTAGTAGGATGGATGGGTCTTCCTGAAATTGAATATCCAACAGATAAAAACGGATGGGCACATTGTTTAACATTGCCTAGAGAATTAAATTTAATAAATGGTAAACTAATTCAAACTCCAGTTAGGGAGCTTGAGAATCTTAGAGGAGCATGTAGAGAGGAATCCTTTGAAATAGAAAATCAAGAAAAGATTATAGAAGGATTTAATGAAAAGGCTTATGAATTAATTTGTGATTTTAAGAAATTTCATGGCAACACTGTTGGGATTAAATTAAAAAAAGGAACAGATGAAGAAACATTATTTTACTATGATATAGC
>CAMNZV010000140.1 GCA_946575275.1 uncultured Clostridium sp.
TCTTTCATTGTTTCTAGATAAATATTTTAAAACTCTCATATTTGATTTCCTGCTTTATTATATCCTAATTTTAGCTGTATCTGTATACTTGTTTTTATTCCATTAAGGTTTATTTTGCTATTTACATATTTTTTAGTAATATATAGGTTGTCTATATCAATTATTTCAAAAGAATCTAAATCCTCCTCGCCTATAGTATAGTCCTTAACCTTTTGATTTAATATTAAAGACCTAAGATCGTTGTAAGATGGCTCTGTAATTTTTATATTGCTAATTTTTATATCTATTTTACTGCTAATATTATTTCTTATATCTATTGGCATGGTTACATTCCCATTAAAGTTAATCTCCTGTAATATCTCTTTCCTTGCAACACCTGAAATAATATATTTTATTGTGTTATCTTCATTATTTATTTCATAATTTATAATATTAATATCTGTAATAACCTCTTCAAATATATTAATCTTAGCTGTTAATTCCCTTTCATCTATACTATATTTGTATTCATATGGATTATTGTTTTCCATTGAAATTAAATATTTAATTTCATCTTTAATAACATCTTCATTAATTTCCACTTCATTTAATACTTCACCAATAGAATTTATTTTAATATTATAAACTTCCCATACTAACTTATTCAAATTAAATTTCATACATCCACTAATTTCAGAACTTGTATAATACATACCATTAGTTAAGGTAGCCTTTCCATTAAAATCACCTACTAATCCTTCCTTATTTAAATTTATATCACTTAATTCTTTAATTCTATATCCAAACACATTTGAATTATCATAAAAAAACAAATCCTTTTCATGTATCAAACTTACTAATAATTCCTCTATGTTGCCATCTATTTTAATATCATATACCTCTGAAACTCCCCCTTCACATAATACCCATTTATTTTTATATATAAAATCTCCATAATACTCTAAGGATATTACCTTTCCCTCAATAACCATGTCCATTTTTATTTTGACCTTCTTTTTATCCTCCATATATTTATTTTTTTCATAAACCTTAAAATCTAAGATATTATTTTCTGTGATTATAATTTCATTCCCCTCTAAATAAAGTTCCTGTCCAATAAGTAATTCTCTTATTTTATTATCACCTAAACTTTTATTTTCAATAACCTTAAAAGAATAAACTGAAATAATTAAAATTAATAATACTAGTGCTAATAACAAAATTTTATTGTTATGTAACCTTCTCATAAGTGCTAAATAAACTCTTTTACCCATTGTAAATTACCTCCAATTTCTTTTGCAATATACCGTTAGTACTTAACTCAAGTTGTGTAATATGATATAATTTATGTATATTGATGTCTAGTACACTCTATATATACTATTACTTAAGGAGTAAAAATATGAATAATTATGTAATTGTTATTGATTCGGCAAGTGATCTTCCTTTAGATTTTATTAAAAATAATAACTTAAAGCTGGCAGGTTTAAAGTGTATTTTTAAAAATAATGAATACATTGAAGATGAAACAATGAAATTAACTTACCATGACTTTTATGAAGGAATTAGAGAAGGTGAAATGCCACAAACCTCTCAAGTAAATACATTTAAATTTTTTGAGATCTTTGAATCTATAGTAAAGGAAGGAAAATCTGTAATTTATCCAGCCTTTTCATCTGCTCTTAGTGGTACTATGAATAGTGCTGTATTGGCTAAACAAGAAATATTGGACAAATACCCAGAGGCAGATATAAATATTATTGATACAAAGTGTGCCTCATTAGGTCTTGGTCTTGTAATTATTAAATCCTTAGAACTAATGAATAAAGGTGCAAGCAAGGACCAAATAATATCTTATATGGAGGAAATATCTAAAAAGGTACATCACCTTGTTTTGCTTGATGATTTAAACTACTTAAAAAAAGGTGGTAGATTATCCGGTACTGCTGCAACATTAGGTAGTATTCTTCAACTAAAGCCTTTAGTAAAAGTTGATAATGAAGGTAGATTAATAAATTATAGTAAGGTTAAAGGACGTAAAAAGGGACTAAATACACTATTTGAGGAATTTGAAAATAGTGCTGTAGATATAAATTCACAAGGTACTTTATGTATCTCCCATTCTGATTGTTTAGAGGATGCCAAAAAGCTAGAATCTATGATTAAATCTAAGTACAATGTAGAAGTTTTAATAAATTATATTGGATGTGTTATTGGTAGCCATACTGGTGCTGGTACAATTGCCTTCTTCTTTATTGGAAAAGAAAGATAATTAAAACTAAAACACCCTAAAACTATATAAGCCTGGGGTGTTTTTACATTATTATTCTAACGGTATATCCTTTGTTATAATTTTGCCATCTTCATTTGGTGAACTTTCGCTTACTCCTACTTTCTCTTCTTGCTGAGTTTCTTCCACGTTGTCAGATTTATTCTCTACTTTATTACATCCTACTATTCCTAAACTAATTATAATAACTATTAAATAATGTCCTTAAAATATTTTATCTCTATTAGTTTCATCAAAAGATCCTGTAGGCTCATCAGCTAATACTATTTTACTAGGCTTTAGCATAACTCTTGCTATTGCAACCCTTTGTTGCTCACCACCACTTAATTCATATATCCTTCTCTTTTCAAAGCCCTCAAGACCTACTCTTTTAAGAGCTTCATTGATTTTATTTGCTTTTTCTTTTTTACTTAACTTAACATATTTTAAAGCTACTAGTAAATTGTTATCAACTGTCTCCTCATCTATCAAGGCAAAATTTTGAAACAAATGGCTTATATTACTTCTTAACATTTTAGATGCTTTACTTGAGTTAGGTTTAATATTAGCTTCACCACATATAGAAACTTGTCCACCATCTGGAATTTCTAATAATCCTACTATATTTAAAATTGTACTTTTACCCTTGCCACTTTCACCTGTTATTGCAACTAAATCTCCCTCATTAATCTCTAATGAAATATTATCTAATACCTTCTTTTCACCATATTTCTTTTCAATATTCTTCAGCTCTATAATTGACATCCTATTGTCCTCCCTTAATAATATTAATAGTTTTTCTTCTTCCAACAAATATTAAAAATACAATTGAAAATAGCATTTCTAAGGTTATTCCTATTAATGAAATATATATTAATCTGTCAAAACTTATTAATCTAGTTGCCAAAGAAGATATTATTATACACAGCCAATTAAATAATAGAATTATAAAATATTCTTCATATTTATTTTGAAATTTATATCCATTAAATTCTCTTATGGCTATCTTTTGCTTGTATTGATTAAAGAAGTTATATATATTTTGAATTATCAATATTACTATTGTTACCAATACTAATATAATTCCTCCTATGATATAAATCCTGCTCTACCAATCTAGGCTTTATATAAGAATCAACACTTTCCCCTTTTTCAACTTTAATTTTAAGCGGACTATACTGTTGACCAATTAACATAAAATCTGAACTTAAATAATTTTTTTCTGTTATTACCCTTACCACTGGATTTAATGCCATATTCCCATCATTTGGATTTACCTCCATAATAGCTGAAAACACCTTTTGATTGTCCTTAATCCATATAATTTTAATAGGTAATGTTGCTGTTTTAGGATTTGATATGGTATCCATTTCTCTTATATATCTATTTAGTATTTCACTTTCTTGATTTTTAAATTTTTCTGGAATTAAATATACTAAATTTTCCGTTTCTTCGCTAACACTTATTGGTTGTCCATCAGTATCATAAATTGGAAATGCCTTTAAATAATTAGGGTTTATTTCTATATTATCTTTTTCAAATTCATAGGTCACCTCTGATGCCTTTATGTTTTGAATACCCTCAATATATTCTGAAAAGATTGCTAGGATTGTACCAGACTTATTAAAGTCCATATATAACTTAGTTCCTTTATCTACAAAATCTTTTGAGGTAAGAACCTCAATTGGTATATTATATAACGACGGAATAACATAATAACCGGATAGCTTTTCCCAATTCTCATAGGAATTAGTCATAACATTCTTAGCTCTATTAAAATTATTTAAAGATAAATTTACTGACAATATTAAAATAGTAATTAACACTACCTTAACTATAAAATTTAGTAAAATTATATTATTAGAATTTTGTTTGTTTTTTATAATATCTGACACCTTTATTTTATGTAAATAAAGAAATGGTATTGAACATACTATAAATATAATTATTGCCTCAAAAACATATATGGAAAATATCCTTCCTAGAAACTTATAAACACTTGAATTTAATGATTGAAACATATATAAACTCATTAAAAACATGGTTATTATTGAAATTATACCTTGACACATAAGCAGGTTCTTAATTTTTACAAACCATATATTTTTATTTGACACCCCTAAAAGCTTTTCAACACCAATTGCTTTATAGGATTTTAATAAGTCATATAATATTAATAACATTGTAATTAAAAATAAGCTTCCTACTACAATAATATCATTAATACTAATATTAAACCCATCTTCAAAAGGTTCATTATATTACATTACTTGTACATTTCCTAAATTAAAGGACTTTTTTATTTCCTCTGAGAAAATATTAATTCCATTACTGTCCTTAAAGGTTACAATACAATTTCCGCCTAAGGTATATCCATCCTTAACCATTCTTTTTAATGTGGATATTTGAATATTAGGTTTACTTACTAAACTAGCAATTGTCCCTACCTTTTCATCATTATATTCATTAATTGTATTTAAATATTTTGTACTCTCCATGTCCTTTTTATTTAAAAAATCACCATCTTGTAATTTCAGATGACTAAAGCATTCTTCATCTGTAATATATAAATATTTAAAATAATCCTCATTGCTATTTTCTCTAGCATAGAAAATATTACCATCACTTTTGTTTAATGCTTCAATAATATGTGACATAACTTCCGTTTCTTGATTAAGACTACTTATCCCACTTGGCAAAACTATGTTATATCTATATTCAATATTCTCTTCAAAATTTACAATTTCATTATATGATTTTATACTTTCTGTATTATATATTGCTATAAATGTAATTACTGAAATTATTGTAATTAAAACAACATTTATCTTTTTCAAAATAATTCCTCCTATT
>CAMNZV010000141.1 GCA_946575275.1 uncultured Clostridium sp.
ATATTGGATATTAATTTAAATTAATTTTGAATAAGAAATAAAAAGTATAAATTTTTTGTATATTATTAGTAAATAAACAGTATATATCCATCTTTAAGTTATAATAAAAATAATAAGTAAAATATATTAAACAGTAAATGAGATTAGGGGTATTAAAGAATTATGAGTATACAAAAAATGCAAGGAACTTCGGCCTATTTAGAATATATTGGGCCAAAAGGTAGGAAAAGAAAAAAGACAAAAAGATAACAAGGAAGAGTATTTAGGTAGGGAAAATATAATAAATAAAACAGTTCAACTAGTAGAACTTAATACAAATGAAATAATTAACATAAAGATAGTAGAAGAAAAGGATAAGGATGTATTTATGGACAAAATTTCCATTGAATCACCATTAGGGAAAGCTCTCTGCAAAACCTCAATTGGGGATGAATTTGAAATTGTTCAAGGAAATAATATTATTAAATATAGGTTTAAAAGTATTTAATCCAAGGCTATATAGTATAAATAAATATAAGTTATTTAATGATATAGCTAAGGAGTTGAAATAATTTGGCAACAAATCAGAAATATATACAGCCAATGAATCCAACCTACGAAGAAAGATTGAAAATGCTAAAGATGGCATTAGAAGAGGGTAACCATCCTGAAGATTTTGATAATTTAGTAAAGGGTCTTTCAATGCCTTACGATATTACTAAAATAAATTTAACAGAGGATTATAGAGGGATGAAAATAGGAATAATAGGTGCTGGAATAGCAGGCCTATCTTCTGCATTTGAATTAAGAAAGCTTGGCTTTAACATTAAAATAATTGAAACTGAGGATAATAGAATAGGTGGCAGGATTTATACACATTATTTTGACAAAGAAAAAAAGCTATATGGTGAGCTTGGAGCTATGAGAATACCAATAAGTCACGAAATGGTATGGCACTATATAGACCTTTTTGGATTAAAAACAAGACCATTTATTCAAAATAATGATAATTCTATTATTTATGTTAGGGATATAAGAGCAAAAAATGATCCTGAAGGTAAAAGTGTAATGGAAAAAATTTATCCGGAATTTGATTTAACTCCAAAGGAAAGGAAGACTTCATGGCAAGAGTTAATTGCTTATGCATTGTCAGATAATCTTTTGAAAATAGACAAATCAACAAGAAAAGAACTAATAGAGGTTAAAGAAAAATATTCAGATACAATGGATTATTTGGATAAACTAAACATTAGAGATGTTCTTGAAAAAATGGAATTAAGTAAAGGGGCAATAGAAATGCTTTCAGGGGTATATTCATTTTTGGGGTATTTTTACTATAATAATTATTTAGAATATCTTCAAGATGAATATACTGTAAATTATGCTTATAGATATGAAATAGTAGGTGGATTTGCAAAGCTTCCACAGGCATTTTACAATTCTTTAATTAATAAAAGTCCTAAGGAATATAAAAATATAAAGGCAGAGGATTTAGGAAAAGTTACTTTTGAAAGAGGAAAAACAGTAACTGGAATATATAAAATAGATGGAAATAATAATGTAAAGCTTAGGTATAAAAATGAAAGAAAATTAGAAGTTAAAGAAGAGGAATTTGATTTTGTTATTTGTACTATTCCATTTTCTAGTCTTAGAAATTTAGAAATAAAGCCAATGTTTAGTACAGAAAAAATGCAAGCAATAAAAGAATTGAATTATGCACCAGTACAAAAAACAGCATTTCTTTGCAAGGAAAGATTTTGGGAGAAGGGAGATTCATCAGAAAAGATAATAGGTGGAGCATCCTATACAGATGAACTTATAGGGAATATATGGTATAGAGATTATTATGATATTACAAAGAAAAATAATAAAGGAGTTTTAATTGCATCATATAATTTAAATCAAGATGCTATTAGACTGGGTAATTTAGAAGAGGAGAAAAGATTTGATTTAATGAAAAGACAGGTTGAAAGGCTTCATGGATTAAAAATAGGTGAATTGGATAGGATAGTAGAAGACCATAAAACAGTATTTTGGGATAAGAAAAAGGGCTTTTATGGAGGGGTTTGTTACAGTATTCCAGGGCAACATCAATTATTTTTATATTCAGCCTGTAAAGCAGAATATGATAATAGAGTGTATTTTGCAGGAGAGCATGCTTCAGTTAATCATGCATGGGTACAGGGGGCTTTAAGTAGTGCTTTAAGGGTTGTTAACCAAATAGTAAAAAAAAGAAAAAAATAGTGAAAATAAAAATATAACAAGAAAAATTTCTGAGATAATAAAAAATAATAAAATAGTTGTTGACAATTTTATGAATTACAGTATAATAATTTTATACACAATGGTTGGTGTTAGAAATACTGGCCATTGTTTTTTTATTCAATAAGAATATATGATATAACAAGGGTGTTTATATTTCCAAAAGGATTATATAAACACCTTTTTTGTTATAAAAACTACAAAATGAGGGGGAAATTAATATGTTAAGTAAAAAAACTTTTAAAAAATCATTAGCAGTATTTTCAACTATGGTAATGACTATGTCAATATTTGCAGGGTGTAGTGAAACAGCAAAGGATGGCTCAGATAGTGGAGATACTATTAAAATTGGAGGAGTATTTCCAAAGACTGGTGATGTTCCTGCCTTAGGTGCAGCAATGGATAATGGTGCAAAACTTGCAATTAAGGAAATTAACGATGCAGGTGGAGTTCTTGGTAAAAAGTTAGAATTTATTGTAGAAGATGACCAAAACCAAGCTGCAACAGCACCAAATGCAATTACAAAATTAATAGAGCAAGATAAGGTTTTAGCAGTAGTTGGAACATATGCAAGTAAATGCTCTATTCCAATGGCAGCAATTGCAAAACAATCAAAGGTAGTTATGATTACACCAGGTTCTACCAATGAAAAGGTAACAACTGAAGGTGGAGAATATGTATTTAGAGCATGCTTTATAGATCCATTACAAGGCAAGATTGGGGCACAATTTGCAACAGAAAACCTTAAGGCTAAAAAAGTAGCTATGTTATATGATGTTGGAAATGACTATTGTGTAGGGATTTCAAAAGAGTTTAAATCAAACTTTGAATCATTAGGAGGCATTATTTCATATGAGAAAACTTACAATGCTGGAGAAAGCGATTTTAAAGCATTCTTAACTGAAATAAAACAATTAGATGTTGATGTATTATATCTTCCAGATAACTATTCAACAGTAGGGTTAATTGCAAAACAAGCAAAAGAAATAGGTATTACAGCAGCTTTATTAGGTAGTGATTCATGGAGTGACCCAGGATTAATTCAAGTTGGTGGAGATGCAATAGAAGGAGCGTATTTTACAGATCACTTATCATTAAAATCAGATAATTCAAAAATCAAAAGTTTTGTTTCAAATTATAAAGCAGAATATAATATAGACCCTAGTGCATTTTCAGTATTAAGTTATGATTCTGTGTATATTGTAGCTGAAGCAATTAAAGCAGCAGGCAGTGCAGATTCAGAGAAGATAAAGGATGCAATGGCAAAATTAGATACAGAATGTGGAACAACTAATTATAAATTTGATGATAAACGTAACCCAATTAAAAGTGTAGTTATTAATAAAGTAGTAAAGGGTGAATTTAATTTTGAAGCTGAAATAGCAGCAAAATAAACTTAAATTAACGACTGTATTAATAATATACAGTCCTTTCATCTAAAAAAGTAAAGGAGATAAGAATATGGATACTATATTTCAACAAATAGTAAATGGTATAAGCCTTGGAAGTGTATATGCCTTAATAGCTATTGGATATACAATGGTATACGGTATTATAAAACTAATTAATTTTGCTCATTGTGATATTTATATGGTTGGAGCTTTTGCAGGATATTTTGCTGCAACAGTATTAGGATTTGGATTTATTGGATGTTTACTTTTTGCTATGATTGTTTGTGCTATCTTGGGTATGACAATTGAAAGAGTTGCATATAAACCACTTAGAAAATCACCAAAAGTAACACTATTAATTACTACAGTGGCTATGGAGCTTGTATTACAAAATCTTGTAAAGGCTGATTTTATAGCAGGTCCAAATACAAGAACATTTCCTGAGGTGCTACCTTTAGTATCCTATACAATTGGACCTATTACAATTAGTAATCTTCAGTTAATTGCACTTTTTGTAACAATAGTCTTATGTATTACATTGCAATTTATAGTTACTAAAACTCAAACAGGACGTGCTATGAGGGCAACCTCCTATGATAGAGATGCAGCAGCTTTAATGGGGATAAATATTAATAAAGTTATTTCATTAACCTTTGCATTAGGTTCTGCATTAGCTGCAACAGCTGGGGTTTTAGTTGGTATGCTTTATCCAAGACTTGAGCCTGCAATGGGGGTTATGCCAGGATTAAAATCCTTTGTAGCAGCTGTACTTGGTGGTATTGGTGTTATACCAGGTGCAATGTTTGGTGGAATTGTAATGGGACTTATTGAAACTTTATCAAAGGTTTATATTAATGCTGGTTTATCAGATGCAATAGCCTTTGCTATATTAATTATAATTCTAATTGTAAAACCAACTGGTTTATTTGGTAAGTCAGATAAAGTGAAGGTGTAGGTGATGATTATGGAAAAAAGTAAAAATGAAGTAAAAGCAGTTTATTTAAGATATGCAATTACACTTGTAGTTCTTGGTATTATATATGGAATTATAATGATACTTATAAGGGAAGGAATAATTGATAATTACATACTTAGGATAATGAGACAAATAGGAATATTCATCATTGCAGCATTAGGACTTAATCTTATACTAGGTTTTACTGGTCAGTTTACCATGGGGCATGCTGCATTTATGTCAATTGGGGCATATGCTTCAGCAATAATGACAAAAAATTTTAATATGCCTTTTCCAATTTCATTATTAGTTGGAGTTGTTTTAGCTGGAATTTTTTCAGCAATAATTGGATACCCAATACTAAGGCTTAAGGGTGATTATTTAGCTATTTGTACCTTAGGTTTTGGGGAAATAGTAAAAGTAGTAATTCAAAATGTAGATTATGTTGGTGGTGCTAGAGGTATTTCAGGAATACCAGGAAGTACTTCTTTCTTAATAGTATAA
>CAMNZV010000142.1 GCA_946575275.1 uncultured Clostridium sp.
TGGTTCTTTCCATTGTTAGTTGAATTTTATACAATCAAGATTTAAAACCTTACTTCTTAATAACTCAAAACTACATCGTCCATACATAATGCGTTTAATTACTTTTAATTTATTTACACTTCCTTCTGCTAGTCCATTATTATAATCGTATATTATTGCATTTTTTACTGAATCGATATCTCTTTTAATTCCATTGATAAATGAATTAAGTTGTTTAATATTTAACTTTGAAGCTTTAGTTATCCAATCATCTAATTCAATAGAACACTTATTTTTCAATAGAGTTCTAAAGTCAGAAACTATATCAACTATTTCTTTATAATCTGGAAATTTTTCATATACTTTATTCAAAATTGGTGGTGTTAGTTCCTTAATTTTTTCTATAGGATTGAAAATCAATTTTACAAGTAATTTGCGTTCAACTAGTATATGTTGTGTTTTATCGTAAGAATTATTTTTATAATTATCACTTAATAAATTTTTTCTTTTAGCCATATAGCTTCTAAGATTAGATGATGAACCAGTATAACCCTTACTTTTAATAATTTCTAAAATTTGTGTAGAAGTTGCTCCTAAATCAATCATTTCATTTATACATGAAAGATATGAATCTAAAATACTTTTTCTTTTTGAGCCTAAATTATTATTTATACCTGTTGTATTTGGATTTAAGTATTTAATTACAGTTCTTCTATCAAGATTTAGCTCTCTAGCTATTTTACTTACAGAAGAATAATTATCTTTCATTTCTCTAACTTTATTAATAAGTTCTTGTTTCTTTTTAAATCGTTCCTCTTGTTTTAGCGTCAGTTTACTTTTACCATAATAATTTATGTCATTTTGCTTTAAATTAAGTATTTTATTTAATGTTGTTATATTCATTTTTAAGTTTTTACAAATCTCTGTTTTAGTAAATCCAGCATTAATCATATTTATTGCTTTTAAAGCTCTTTCATGTTTAGGAATTTCTTTATTTTTATTAACACAAAATTTATTTTTATCCGATGCAACAGTATATTTATCAATTACTACTTGAGGCTTGAAAATTTTGCTCAAATACTCTTTACAGTATTCAGTTAAATTCTTTAATAAATGAAATCTATCACTAATTTGAATAGCTTTAGGATGTGCTAAAGATATAGCATTTTTGTATGTAATAGAACCATCTCTTGAAACTATTTGTATATTTGGATATGTTTTTAACCATGTTACGACATCATTAAGTTCTCTAGAAAATATCATATCAATGACTTGATGAGTATCTATATCAACCATTATTGTTCCATATGTTTGTCTCTTTTTTACAGCAAAATCATCAATACAAACTTTTGTAATATTCTTTTTATTTATTAATACTTCTTTCTTTTTTTAAAAGATTGCAAATAGTACTTTTACCTACATTTGCAATACTTCTTTTCAAATATTTAGATGCTGTTATTGAGCTTAAGTTTAAAGATAAGCTAATAATTTCATTTTCTAACCGTTTTGTCTTTTTGCATTTAGGAGATATGAAATCAAATTTTTCTGCAAAAGTCTTGTTACTACACTTAGAATTATTACAAAACATTTTTCTATTATTTAAAATAATAATCACCTTTTTGCCTTGAATTGGTAAGTCTTGAAAACTCTTTGGATAGTGGGAATGAACCTTAGTTGATACTTCTCCACAAAAAGGACAGATAACTTCGTTTCGATTAGAAACAGTATTTATATATATAGTATCATCAATAATTTCATAACCAACAAATTCAAGATTTTTATCTAAAAGTTTAATAAATTCATCCATTATAAAGCCTACTTTCAAAATAAAGAATATCTATAATAATATATTAAATCAAGTTGCATTTCAACTAACAATGGAAAGAACCATTTTTATATTGACATTTGCAAATATGAAAACCAGAAGTAAATAGCCCATGACTCTGAAGTAGAGTTGTGGGTTTTCTTTTGCTTGTTCAAGAAAAAAATGTTCTGAGTACCTTCGTAATTGTCAACCAATAAGAATTTCCAGAAAGATTGGTTTATATACCTTTAGGCTGGCTTAAAATATAGTCCGCCTTCTTTCATATCTTGACACAACTGTTCGCTGAGTGTATAATGTTAATATTCGATATATACACTTACATTGGAGGTGGAAGATGAATATCATTATTAGCAACGCAAATAATGAGCCGATTTATGAGCAAATATATCGTCAAATAAAGTCTGCAATTATTTCATCTGAGCTTAAAGAAGGGGATTTACTCCCGTCTATTCGTAATCTTGCAAAAGATTTAAGAATTAGTGTGATAACAACCAAAAGAGCTTATGATGAACTTGAAAAAGACGGATATATTTATTCAGCAATAGGTAAAGGCTCTTTTGTTGCAGAAAAAAATACAGAAATATTGCGGGAAGCCCATTTAAAAGAAATTGAGGAGCACTTCAGAATAATTTTAAAGATTGCTCCAGCGTGTAAATTAACAGTAGACGATATTATTGAAATGTTCAAAATCATTTCAGAGGAGGAATAAATATGAACAGTATTGAAGTGAAGAATCTTACAAAATCTTTTGGTGATTTCACTCTTAAAGATCTTAGTTTTAATGTACCTTCAGGAACGATTATGGGGCTAGTTGGTGAAAATGGCGCAGGAAAAAGCACAGCTATAAAACTTATTATGAACACCTTAAAAGCAGATAACGGTGAAGTTTCAGTTTTAGGGGTGTCTAATTTATCTAAGGAATTTACAAATCTTAAGCAAGATATCGGGGTTGTACTTGATGAGGCATATTTTCCAGAAGTATTAAATGCTAAAAATATTAATAACATAATGAAACTTATCTATAAAAATTGGAACGAGGATTCTTATTTTGAATACATAAAAAAGTTCTCTTTACCTCTCACGAAAATATTTAAAGACTTTTCAAGAGGAATGAAAATGAAATTGTCTATCGCAGTTGCACTATCCCATAATCCAAAACTACTTATTTTAGATGAGGCAACCAGTGGACTCGATCCTATGGTGAGAGATGAAATTATCGATGTGTTTAATGACTTTACAAGGGACGAGAATCATTCAATTTTACTTTCATCGCATATTATCAGTGACCTTGAAAAAATTTGTGATTATATCTGCTTTATTCATAAAGGTGAGCTTCTTTTAGTTGAAGAAAAAGATTTGTTATTAGAAAAATATGCAGTCATAAAACTGGCGAAAAATCAGTTGGAAACATTACCAAAGGATTCCATTGTTCGCAAAATTAGAACAAGTTTCGGCTACGAAGTACTTGTACAAAAAGATAAAATTAACGCAGCCTTTAGGGTAGAAAATACCAGACTTGAAGATATTATTTTATTGATGGTAAAGGAAGGTGTCTAAATGAAAAGCTTACTATTAAAAGATTTTTATGTTATCACAAAACAGCTTAAAATATTTCTTCTTATTATTCCAGTTATTGCGCTGACAACAGGAGAAGCGATGTCTACTTTCTCAATTTTACTAGGAGCGGTGTTACCAATGACAGCGATTGCTTATGATGAACGCTCTAAGTGGAATGAACTTGCCGCCATGATGCCTTATTCAAAATTTGATCTTATTTTTAGTAAATATTTGCTGGGTTATCTTTGTATGTTTGGTGCAGCTCTGCTTGTATTTATTGGTCAAATTATTGGGAAAAATAATGGCATTGTGGTGATAGATTATGATATAAATGTTCTACTATTTGCCGTTATGGGAGGTCTTATCTTTATAGCAATAAATACTCCCATTCTCTTTAAATTTGGCAGTGAAAAAGGTAGGTTTGTTTTTATTATTACAATGGCGCTTGTTGGTGCAAGCGGACCAATTCTGCAGAAAGTTGATAGTAGAATTATTCTTAAAATATTTAACTTATCTCCCGTTATTTTACTTGCATTTGTTGTTATACTAAATGTGATGTCTTTAATGACTTCTATGAATATTAAAAAGGATAAAGCTTAATTGTTATAAGCAAAATGAGTATAAAAATAAAACGATTAATATTAATTGGCTTTTTGGTTACATCTGCAAAACAGGTAAAACTGATTGATATGTTCCCCCATACGAGAGCCAATATTGGATATCTTCCCACAAAGAGAATTTCACATGAAAATATTCATGCAATTTATTTTTGACAGCTAGGTGGTTGTCTCCACGCACGTGGAGTGTGTTGTACTTTTGTCCCAACAAAAACCAAGTGATAAGATTGAAGTAGATTTGGACTTGGATGAGATGGATGTGACTAGTGCTGAGACTAAGGCTACTTATGCAGAGATTAAGCATTATCTGTTGAAAGAGCATGGACTTAAAGTTTCTAATCTGTATATTTCACTGGTAAAAAGAAAATGTGGGTTAGAGGTTGGAGAGAATTACAATCTGGCGAAGTCGGAGGATGCAAGAAAGCCGCAGTGTCCTGAAGAGAAGGAAAAGGCTATTCTGGAAGCGCTAAAGCATTTTGGGATGATTAGCTAAGTCTGGAGGTGGAATGGATGGTATATAATCTATATTATTACGATTCGTTTCTTGATGCAGTAGTTATGAAAGATAAAGATGATAATGAACTGGTAATTGAATGTGCCAAGGCAAATGCACAGGTTACATTTGATGGACCAGAAGATGAAGGCTATCTTGTGAGATTGGCAAGAGAAGAGCCAGCAAATTATGTGTCTTATGCGTTGAAGCCGAATGGGTTGCAGGGATATGTGGATGCAATGAATGTGTTTAACTAATATGATAGCAGAGAATGATTGAAGGAAATTCAAGAGTTCTCTGTTTTTTTTTATATTAAATTATTATAACTTCAAATAAATGGATAGTGTAAAATATGTTGTGTAAATAAAAATAGAGGAGATCCAAAGCTTATGGTAAAATGTTTAACGACCAAGCCAAACAAACCACCACAAGAAGGAGTTTCTCTATGACGAATAATAACACAAACGACACAAAGATTCTAGACCTCAATCAGACAATGAATGATTTTATAGTTGGCCTGATGAAACAGACTATGGAACGCCTCATGCAGGAAGAACTGTAAGCGCTTGAATATATGACGGCTATAATTATTTTTAAACACATGATACCCTA
>CAMNZV010000143.1 GCA_946575275.1 uncultured Clostridium sp.
ATTATAAACTTCATAAATTTTGTTTTTTAACTTTTCAAAAGCATGTTCCTTATCTTTTTCCTTATATGTTACCCTAACTCCATTTTCTTTAAACTCCAAATCATCTTGAATATTTAATATGATATTATTAAATTCATTTGTAGGTAGGTCATAATAATTTTCACTAAATAACGAAACAATTACAATTAAAAATAATGTAAGCTTTTTCATATTTATACACCTCTATTTTAATTGTTGTCATTATATAGAAAAATATTCACCAATTGTCTATATTCTATAATATTTATTAATAACAGTTTCCGTGTATAAACTTATCAAAAAAGAGCTATATTTAGTATTTTCACACTAAATATAGCTCTTTATATTAAAAACTATTTCTTTAGAATCCTAAGTCTTTCTACAGCTCTATTTAAAGCTGCTTTTGCACGAATTGCATCATTTTTTTCTGTGTCTTTTAGTCTTTTCTCTGCTCTTTCTTTTGACGCCACTGCTCTAGCTTCATCAATTTCTTCTTCAAACTCTGCAGAATCACAACAAAATACTAGTTGATTATTTCTAAAGTTAATAACTCCATCATTTGTAAATATAACAGCTTTATTACCTGATGTATCAAAGTATGAAGTTTCACAAATCTTAGTACTAATAATACTTGGTGCATGATTTGCAAGAAATTCTACTTCTCCGTCATCAGATACAGTAAAGACTTTTTCCACTTCTTCATCTAAGATAATTCTTTCAGGTGTTAATAATCTGAATCTAAAGGTATTGGCCATTCTTTATCCACCCCTTATACTACAGATTTTGTATTTTCTATTGCATCTTCAACTGATCCTATAAATAGGAAAGCTGATTCTGGAATTTCATCACATTCACCATCAAGAATCTTTTTAAAACCTCTAATAGTATCTTTTACAGGGACATATTTCCCTTTCATTCCTGTAAATTGTTCACCTACAGTAAATGGTTGAGACAAGAATCTTTGAACCTTTCTTGCTCTTGAAACTACAGCTTTATCTTCTTCTGATAATTCATCTACACCTAAAATTGCAATTATATCTTGTAATTCTTTGTATCTTTCAAGTATATTTTTTACTTTAGTTGCAACTTCATAATGTTCTTTTCCAACTACTCTTGGATCTAAAATTCTTGATGTTGATTCCAATGGATCAACAGCTGGATATATTCCAAGTTCAACTATACTTCTTGATAAAACTGTTGTTGCATCTAAGTGAGTAAATGTAGTTGCTGGTGCTGGGTCTGTAAGGTCATCTGCTGGTACATATACAGCTTGAACTGATGTAATTGACCCACTTGTAGTTGAAGTAATTCTTTCTTGGAGAGCTCCCATTTCAGTTGCAAGAGTTGGTTGATAACCAACTGCTGATGGAATTCTTCCAAGTAGTGCTGAAACTTCTGATCCTGCTTGAGTAAATCTAAATATATTATCAATAAATAATAATACATCTTGCCCTTGATCTCTAAAATATTCTGCCATTGTAAGACCAGTTAATGCTACTCTCATTCTAGCACCAGGTGGTTCATTCATTTGACCAAACACTAAGGCTGTTTTATCAATAACTCCAGAGTCTTTCATTTCATGGAACAAGTCATTTCCCTCTCTTGATCTTTCACCTACACCAGTAAATACTGACAATCCGCCATGTTCCTTGGCAATATTATTTATTAATTCTTGAATTAATACTGTTTTACCAACTCCAGCTCCACCAAATAGACCTATCTTTCCACCTTTTTGGTAAGGAGCTAATAAATCTATTACTTTTATTCCTGTTTCAAACATTTGTGGTTCAACTGCTTGATCTTTGAAACTTGGTGCTGGTCTATGAATTGGATACTTTTCTTTTATATTAACTTCTCCACAATTATCCATAGTGTTCCCAAGTACGTTGAATAATCTTCCAAGGACACCTTCACCAACTGGTACTAATATTGGCTTACCAGTATCTTCTGCTTCCATTCCTCTTTTTAGTCCCTCTGTAGCTTCCATTGCAATTGTTCTTACTATGTCATCACCCATATGCTGTTCAACTTCTGCTACTAGAACTCCATCTCCCTTTTTTATCTCAATTGCATTGTATAAATTAGGTAAGGAATCTGAATTAAATTTTATATCTACAACTGGTCCAATTACTCGAACCACTTTCCCTATCTTTCCAGGCATAAAATACCTCCTTACTATTTTTGAGCTTCTGCTCCTCCAACTATTTCAGATATTTCTTGAGTAATCATTGTTTGTCTTATTCTATTGTATTTAATTTCCAAACTAGATATTAAGTCATTTGCATTACTTGTAGCAGAATCCATTGCAGTCATCCTAGAGCTTTGCTCACTACATTTTGCACTTAACAAAATACTTCTAATTTTACCCTTTAGATAAATATCTAATGATTTTTTAAGAACTATTCCTTCATCAGGTTCTATAAACCCATCGGCTGATATATTACTATTATCAACTTCTATAGGTAACAACGTCTCCTCTTTAATAACTTGTTTAACTGGAGAATGAAACTCAGTATATACTATTTTTACTTCTGACACTTCACCATCTCTAAATAGACTTAAAGCTTTTTCATATATAGTTTTAACTTCTTTTATTGTTGGTACATCAGGTATATCTACATATTCAGCAATTGTATTAAGTTTAGCTTTCTTTACATAAGAAATACCTTTAGCACCTACAGTTATTACACTTGGCTCTGATTTATCTAATATTACAATTTGCTTTAATTTATTTACAACATTGTTGTTATACCCACCACAAAGACCTGAATCTGAGGTAACTACTATATATAAAATTTTATTACTTTTATTTTTTTTGAAGTATGGAAATTGAGAAATATCATCTGCAATAGCAGAAGCAAGTTCTATGTTCTTCTTTGCAATTTCAGCATACTCATTATTTGCCTTTAATTCTTTTCTAGATTTTCGTAGTTTAGAAGTGGCAACAAAGCCCATTGCTTTTGTAATTTTTTTGGTACTTTGAACGGATTTTAATCTTCTTTTAATTTCGATTAAACCTGCTGCCCCCATACTTATACCTCCTAATATGGTATTGGTTTCTTATTAAAGTTTTAACTTTGAAGGAATATCTTTTTAAATTCTATAATTGCTTCTTCAATTATTACCTTAATTTCCTCTGAAAGAACTTTTCCTTCAATTATTTTTTTAGTTAATTCTCTATAATGTGTATCGATATATTCTAAAAATTCACTTTCGAAAATCATAATATCGCTTACTTTAATATCTGATAGAAAATCATTAACCGCTGCATAAAGTACTATTACTTGTTCTTCTACAGCCATTGGAGAATACTGATTTTGCTTTAATATTTCATATATTCTTTTACCTTTTTCAAGTCTAGTTTGTGTATCAGTATCTAAATCTGATCCAAACTGTGAAAAGGATGCAAGTTCTCTATATTGTGCAAGTTCAAGTCTTAATGTACCAGACACCTGCTTCATAGCCTTTATTTGAGCATTACCACCAACTCTTGAAACTGAAATACCTGCATTTACAGCTGGTCTTTGTCCTGAATAGAACAAATCTGATTCTAAGAATATCTGTCCATCTGTAATTGATATTACATTTGTTGGAATATATGCAGTAATGTCTCCAGCTAAAGTTTCTATTATTGGAAGTGCAGTTAATGAACCTCCTCCTAATTCTTCTGAAAGCTTAGCAGCTCTTTCTAGTAACCTTGAATGGATATAAAATACATCTCCAGGATATGCTTCTCTTCCTGGTGGTCTCCTAAGTAATAATGACATTGTTCTATAAGCTACTGCGTGCTTTGACAAATCATCATACACAATTAAAACATCTTTACCTTTATGCATAAAATATTCACCTATACTACAACCTGAGTATGGTGCTAAATATTGAAGTGGAGCACTATCAGATGCAGTTGAACTAACTACTACACTATAATCCATAGCTCCCATTTCTGTTAAGGTATTAACTATATTTGCAACTGTTGATTGTTTTTGTCCAATTGCAACATAAATACATATTACATCTTTTCCTTTTTGATTAATAATAGTATCAATTGCTAATGCTGTTTTACCGGTTTGTCTATCTCCTATTATTAATTCTCTCTGTCCTCTACCTATTGGTATCATAGAGTCTATTGCCTTTATACCAGTTTGTAGTGGTTCATTAACTGAGCTTCTATCAATAATTGTTGGTGCTGGTACTTCTATTGCTCTACTTTCAGTTGTATTTATAGGTCCTTTACCATCAATAGCTTCTCCTAATGAATTTACGACTCTTCCAATTAGGTCTTCACCTACTGGAACTTGAACAATTTTGTTAGTTCTTTTAACTATGTCTCCTTCTTTTATTCCTTCTTCAGAGCCAAGTAAAACACATCCAACATTGTCTTGTTCAAGATTTAATGCCATTCCTAGAATATTATTTGGAAATTCTAATAACTCACCTTGCATACAATCATCTAATCCATATACTCTTGCAATACCATCTCCAACTTGAATTATTGTACCAGAATCGACAGTTTCTATATGTTTTTCATATTTTGTTATTTCTCTTTTTATAATCGAAGTAATTTCTTCTGGTTTAATGTTCATGGATTCACCTCTATTCTCTCTTAAGCATTATGTCTTTTAAGTCATCAAGTTTAGATTTTACTGTTCCATCAATAACATCATTGTTGACTCTAACATATACTCCACCTAAAACGCTTTTATCTACTATGGCTGTTAAAATAACCTTTTTATTGTATTGATTTTCAAGCTTTTGTTTTAGTATTTCTTTTTCATTATCTAACAAAGGAACTGCTGTTTTTACCGTTGCCTCTATTGTATTGTTTTTCTCCAAATAGATTTTTTCCATTTGGTTTAATTTTTCCCTAAGAAAAATAATTCTATTTTTATCTATTAGAATTTTTAAAAAAGAAAGTAAATCATCGTCAATATGTCCCTTGAATATATTGATAAATGTTCCCTTTTTCTTTGTTGTATGAACTTGAGGATGATTAATTACTTCACGATACTCTTTATTGTCATCAATGACTGAACAAATTGTTCTAAGATCTTCAAGAAATT
>CAMNZV010000144.1 GCA_946575275.1 uncultured Clostridium sp.
AAAACAAAGATTTATTGATAAATGGGATGGTAAACTTCCTCTTGTAAATGGATCTGAAGGAAATATGCTTGATATTTCATCAATTATGGGGGACTAATTTCATAAAACCAGTCATATTATTAATGTAAATAATATGATTGGCGAGAATTATATGGGAAGAGATAGGTTACTTGAAGTATATATTAAATCAGATAGAATTAAATTTGATGATAAAGATAAATTTGTAATCTTAAGTGATGTTCATAGAGGTGATGGTAGTAATTCTGATTCTTTAATTAGTAATAGGAATATTTATTTTGCAGCATTAAGTCATTATTACAAGGAGGGTTTCACTTTAATTGAGGCTGGAGATGGTGATGAACTTTGGAAGAATAAATCTTATGTGGATATTGCATATAATTATAAAGGGATTTTTAGATTGTTAAATTTATTTAAAATGGAAAATAGGCTTCATTTAATTTATGGTAATCATGATCAAATGAAATGTTCAAAGGATTATATAAATAAACAAATTAGAAGATTTAAAAGTATTTCAAAGGATTTTGGACATGATTTTGTAAATTTAATTAAAGATACTATTATGCATGAGGGGTTAGTTTTAAACTATACCCCTCTAAATAAGGATATATTGATTGCACATGGACATCAAGTGGATTTCTTTAATTATGAGTTATGTATAGTTAGTAGGTTTTTAGTTAGATATATATGGAGATTTATGAATGGAATTGCTGGATTTAAGGAACCAACAAGTCCAGCTAATAATTATAAAAAAGGTGGAGCTATTGACGAAAAACTAGAGAAATGGTCAAAGGATAATAAAATTTGTTTAATATGTGGGCACACTCATAAAAGTAGATTTCCAAAGGTTGGAGAGGGTATTTATTTTAATGATGGATGTTGTGTTATGCCATATTCTATAAGTACAATTGAAATAAATAATGGTATAATCGAATTAATTAGATGGTCAACTTATGTTAGGGAAGATGCAACATTATATATTGCTAGAAATGTTATTGGTGGACCTGAAAGGCTGAAAGGGTATTTAATTAATACAAGGTGATATAGTTATGAAATTTTTTGATATGCACTGTGATACGGCAAGTAGGATTTTTTATGAAAAGGCAAAGCTTTTAGAAAATGATTATAAAGTAGATATTAATAAATTAAATAAAGGTAATGCATTAGGTCAAGTATTTGCCTTTTTTATTGATATTGGGAATATAAAAGATGGCTTTAATGAATTTGTAAATATGTATAATTATTTTATGCAGGAATATAATAATAATTTAGATAAGATAAAAATTATTAAGGATTATAATGATATAATTTTTTCAAAAGATAAGATATTAGCTGTGTTATCTATTGAAGAGGGTGAGGTTCTTCAAGGTAATATTAATAATTTGAATAAGGTTTATGATATGGGAATAAGGATAATAACCTTAACATGGAATTATAAAAATTCTATAGGATATCCAAATTACAATTATATTTATAAGGATAAGACATTAACAAATTTTGGTGTGGAATTAATTGAAAAAATGGAAACCTTAAAAGTTATTCCAGATGCATCTCATTTGTCAGATGAGGGGTTTTGGGATTTAATTAGGATATGCAAAAAGCCTTTTATAGCTAGCCATTCTAATAGTAGAATGGTAACATCTCATCCTAGGAATTTAACGGATGATATGATTAAGGCTTTAAGTAATAAGGGTGGTGTTATGGGTATTAACTATTGTCTGGAATTCTTGGGTAAAGGTCAAATTTCAACAATAGCAGATATAATTAATCATATTAAGCATATTAAAGATATTGGAGGTATAGAGGTTATTTCCTTAGGGTCTGATTTTGATGGAATTAGTAATTTAGTGGAGATTCAGGATATTAGCGAAATGGATAAGCTTTATTATGCTTTAAAAAAAGAGGGCTTTACAGAAGGGGAAATAGAGAAGATTTTTTACAAAAATACCCTTAGGGTATTTAAGGATACTTTGTAGATGACATATAGAAGTATTTTAGAGAAATGTTGATGACTTTTATGCTATTATTTAAGTCGGTTTTGTCCATCAACATTTATTTAAAAAAGATAGTGAGGGTTTTTAATGAATAGATTAACAGGGAAAATTGCAATTGTAACAGGTGCCTCTAGAGGAATTGGAAGAGCAATTGCAATTGCATTAGCAAAAGAAGGGGCATCTATTATTATTAATTATTCTAAGGATGAAGAAGGTGCAACGGAAACAGAAACACAAATTAAAAATATAGGGGGAATGGCGCTAAAAATTAAAAAGGATATTTCCTCATATAAAGAAACTTCAGAACTTGTACTTGAAACAATTAATGCCTTTGGTAAAATTGATATATTAATAAACAATGCCGGAGTTAGTAAAATAGGTTTATTTATGGATGGGTCTAAGGATGATATAGATAAAATAATTAATACTAATCTTTTGGGAATGTTGTATTTAACAAAAAATGCAATACCCTATATGATAAATAGAGTAACATCAATTGTAAATATCTCTTCTATATGGGGAGAAGTTGGAGCTTCCTGCGAGGTTTTATATTCTACAAGCAAAGGGGCAATAAATTTATTTACAAAATCATTAGCTAAAGAAATGGCACCATCCAAAGTTAGGGTAAATGGAATAGCTCCAGGGGTTATTGATACATCAATGAATGCATTCTTAAATACAGAGGAAAGACTAGCAATTGCAAATGATATTCCAATGGAAAGGCTTGGTTATCCAGAGGAAATAGGAAAGGTAGTTGTTTTTTTGTGTTCTGAGGAGTCAAGCTATATTACAGGTGAAATAATAAAAGTAGATGGGGGATATATTTAACCTACTCACTTATTCTAGTTCTATATCTTCTTTTGGCAGATAAAACTCAAATTTAACACCAATTGAAATGTTTTCTAAACTATAGTTAAAACCATGTAAGTCCAACAGGTTTTTCACAATAGATAAACCAAGACCAGTGCTATTGGAATTTCTATTTCTTGATTTATCAACCTTATAAAATTTATTAAATATTTGATTTAATTCATCCTCTTGAATTTGGGTTCCAGTATTAACAATTGATAAAATATATTTTTCATCTTTTTCATTAATAGAAATAATAATATTATTATCCTTTGGTGTATATTTTAAGGCGTTGGTAATTAAATTAGTTAATACTTGTTCCATTTGAAATGGGTCTGCTAATATATAAGAATAATCTGTGTTTTCTTCAAAAATAATAGTAAGACCTTTGTCACTTGCATCAAGGGAGTGTTTTTTTACAAGTTTTTTAATAAGCCTATTAATATTAAAAATCTCAGGTTTAGGTTTAACAACACCTGCTTCAAGTTTTGAAAGCTCAAGCATATTATTAACTAGAATACCCATTTTTTTTGATTCGTCAATTATAGTTTCAAGATAAACTAAAGCGTCATTTCCGCTAACTATACCATCTTTAATACCTTCTGCATATCCTTCAATAATACCAATTGGAGTTTTAAGCTCATGACTTACAGAGGCAATAAAGTCTTTTCTCATACGTTCCAAATCTCTTTCCTTTTCAATGTCAAGTTCAAGCTGTTTATTCTTGCTTTTTAAATCTTGAAGGGCAAAATCTAAGTTAGTTGATAAAAAGTTTAAGGTAGAACCTAAGTTTCCAATTTCATCATTTCTATCTTCAACACACTTACTTGAAAAGTCCATATTAGATAATTTTTTTGCAACATTATTAATTCTAACTAAAGGCTTAGAAATAAGGTTTGAATAAATAGATGACATAATAATAGAAATAATAACAAACCCAAGTGATATATATATGTAAAATTCCGTAATAACCCCAGAAGCCTCTTCAATTTGTTCAACAGAAGAAACTGAAATAATAATAGAGTCATCTTTGCTAGATAGAGAAAAAGAACTCATTACACCTATTTTTTTTGTGCCACTACTTTTATTATAAAAAATAGTACTAACAGCACTATTACTGCTTACCACTTCATCAATTAAATCAGAATTAGTGGAAATCTCCGTAAAGTAAGCCTTTAATGCATCAGATGCTTCATTATCCTCTTTGCTATAGGGATTAGAAAAATATTTAAGGACATATTCCTTATCATTACTTAAGGTGAAAATACCTATTTTTGAATTTGTGCTATTTTCAAATGAAGAAATTGTACGTGCAAAATTTTCATCATTTAATTGATAAGAATAAAAGTCATCAAATCTAGAAATTTCTTTGATTAATTCATCTTGTTTTTTTTCTTCATAAAATATTTGAAAGAAAAGTACTTGAAAAAGCATTGTTAAGGACATCATTAATAATAAAATAGCTAAAGTAATAACAAATAACCTTTTAGATAAGTTATATTTCATTTACTTCACCTCAAATTTATAACCGCTTCCTCTAACAGTTACAATAAAATTTGATTTGTCTAATAGTTTTTCCCTTAATCTTTTAATATTAGTATCAACAGTTCGAATATCACCATAATAATCTATACCCCAAACATTATCTAAAATCGTATCACGACTTAAAGCAATGCCTTCGTTTTCAGTTAAATATATTAATAAATCATATTCCTTAGGAGACAGTTGTAAGATTTCAGAGTTAATTTTAACTTCTTTTGAAAGTTTATTAATTATTATACCATTATAGTCTTGAGTACTAGAATCAACTTCATCATTAGTACGTTTTAAAAGTGCTTTAACCTTTGCCATTAAAACTTTAGGACTAAAGGGTTTTGTCATGTAATCATCTGCCCCATAATCATATCCTTGAAGCTTATCTTCTTCTTCACCTTTAGCAGTTAATAAAATAACAGGTACTGTTGAAACGACGCGAATTTTATCTAGAAAGGTTAAACCATCCATAACTGGCATCATAATATCTAAAATTACTAAATCAATTTTAGTAGTTTTAAATAAGTCTAAGGCAATTAACCCATTTTCAGCTTCTAAAACATTGTAGTCACCTTTATATAAATAATCCTTAAGTAAAAATCTAATTCTAGTTTCATCTTCAACAACAAGAATATTTTTTTTCAATAATATCTCCTCCTTATAAGAATGTAGTAACTTAATTA
>CAMNZV010000145.1 GCA_946575275.1 uncultured Clostridium sp.
GTAGTAATAATAGATACTGCAGGTAGACTTCATATTGATGAAGCATTAATGCAAGAACTTAAAGATGTAAAAGAAGGGGTAAACCCAAATGAAATCTTACTTGTAGTTGATTCAATGACAGGTCAAGATGCAGTAAATGTGGCTGAAAGCTTTAATAATGAGCTTGACATATCAGGTGTTATACTAACAAAACTTGATGGTGACACAAGAGGTGGTGCTGCTTTATCAATTAGAAGCATTACAGAAAAGCCAATTAAGTTTGTAGGTGTAGGGGAAAAAATGAATGACCTTGAGGTTTTTTACCCAGACAGAATGGCATCAAGAATCCTTGGAATGGGAGATGTTTTATCTTTAATTGAAAAAGCTAAAGAAGCTATAGATGAAAAAGAAGCTACAGAATTAGCTAAGAAGATGATGGACAATGAAATTAATTTTGAAGATTATCTTACAGCTATGGAACAAATGAAAAAGCTTGGACCAATGAATAAAATACTTGAAATGGTTGGTGCAAATAAGGAGCAATTAGGGAATATTGATATGGATAAAAGTGAAAAACAACTTGGTAAGGTTGAAGCTATTATTCATTCTATGACCTTAAAGGAAAGAAGAAATCCTTCCTTAGTAATAGGTTCCTCTTCAAGAAAAAAGAGAATAGCACTTGGGGCTGGAACAACAATTCAAGAAATTAATAAACTTATTAAGAGCTATGAAATGATGAAAAAGCAAATGAAGCAAATGAAGTCATTTACAAAGAAATCCAAGAAGGGTCTTTTTGGAAAGATGCCTTTCTAAGTTAAAATATAAGAACATTTAAAGGAGGTGAAAATTAAATGGCAGTTAAGATTAGATTAAGAAGAATGGGTGCAAAAAAAGCTCCTTTCTATAGAATAGTTGTTGCTGATTCTAGAAGTCCAAGAGATGGAAGATTCATCGAAGAAATTGGATATTACAATCCAGTTACTGAACCAGCTGAAGTTAAATTTGACGAAGCTAAAGCTACTGAATGGTTAAAAAATGGTGCTCAACCAACAGATGTTGTTAAGAAACTTTTTGACAAAGCAGGTCTTAATAAATAATTTATGGAGGTGTCAGCCAGTGAAAGAATTATTAGAAGTTTTAGCTAAATCTTTAGTGCAATATCCAGAGGATGTGCTAGTTAAAGAAACAGATAATGAAAATAGTGTTCTACTTGAGTTATCAGTTAATTCTGAAGATATGGGAAGAGTAATTGGTAAACAGGGAAAAATAGCAAAAGCTATAAGAACTGTTGTAAAGGCTGCAGCTATAAAGGAAGACAAAAAAGTAGTAGTTGAAATTATTTAAACTAAAGGGGTTGTCACAGTTTTAATTTGTGATAACCCCTTTATTCATAAGAGGAGGAAAGTTTCTTGAATAAATATTTTAATGTAGGAAAAATAGTAAATACTCATGGAATTAAAGGTGAGGTCAAGGTTATGCCTTTAACTGATGACGTTAATAATTTTAAACGCTATAAAAAAGTATTAGTTAAAGATGAATGGAAGGAAATTCTAGGAGTTAAATTTCAAAAGGATAGAGTTATTTTAAAACTTCAAGGAATTGAATCTATGAATGATGCTGAGGGCTATAAAGAAAGCTATATATCTGTATTAAGGGAAGAGGAACCTGATTTAGATGAAAATAGTTACTATATTACAGATATAATAGGTGCAAAGGTTTTTGATACAAATAATAAAGAATTAGGTAAGATATTTGAAGTGATAGAAACTAAAAATAATGATGTATACTGGATTAAAGAACCTAAGGAATTGTTAATACCAGTTCTTTCGGATATTGTACTTGAAATTGATGATTTAAACAAAAAAGTTGTAATAAAGCCTGTTGGGGATTGGCAAGATGAAGATTAGCATATTAACTTTATTTCCAGAAATGTTTTCAGTATTTGATCATTCTATTATTGGAAGAGCAAGAGAGGCAAATATTATTAATTTTGAGTTTGTAAATATTAGAGATTATACAAAGAATAAACACAAAAAAGTTGATGATTATCCCTATGGTGGTGGGGCTGGGATGGTTATGTCACCACAACCTATAATTGATGCTATAGAGCATACTAAAATTAATAATAAGGGAAAGGTAATATATTTAGGCCCTAGAGGAAAAACCTTTAATCAGAGTATATCACAAAACTTATCTAAAGAAGAGGATTTAATATTTTTATGCGGACATTATGAGGGAATAGACGAGAGAATATACAAATATATTGATATGGAAATATCTTTAGGGGATTTTGTATTAACAGGCGGTGAAATGGCGGCAATTCCCATTATTGATTCCATTTTAAGATTTGTTCCAAATGTTCTTGGGACAAAGGAAAGCTATATGGATGAATCCTTTTTTGAAGGACTTTTAGAATATCCTCAATATACAAGGCCAGAGGAATATAATGGAGATAAGGTTCCAGAAGTATTACTATCAGGTCATCATGAAAATATTAGAAAATGGCGAAGAAAACAATCATTACTTATAACTAGAAAAGTAAGATATGATTTATATAAAAAAGTTCTTCTTTCAAAAGAGGATATAAAACTATTAAAAGAAGAAATATAATTATTGCAAAGTGTTAAAAAATATGATAAAATCTAGCATGTGCTAGTACGGGCGCTCCTCTGCTAAACCTAGGCTTTGGTATGAACGTCAAATTATATTTTTAGGAGGAATGCACAATGAACGAAATTTTAAGAGCTATAGAACAAGAACAAATCAGAACTGATTTACCAGATTTTAATGTTGGAGACAATATTAAAATTCACGTTAAAATCAAAGAAGGAACAAGAGAAAGAGTTCAAGCATTTGAAGGAACTGTTATCAAGAAGCAAAATGGTGGTTTAAGAGAAACCTTCACTGTAAGAAGAGTTGCTTATGGTACTGGAGTTGAAAGAACATTCCCAATTAACTCACCAATTCTTGAAAAAATCGAAGTTACTAGAAGAGGTAAAGTTAGAAGAGCTAAGTTATTCTACTTAAGAGATAGAGTAGGTAAGGCAGCTAAGGTTAAAGAATTATTAAGATAATTTCTTTTAGGGAAAATGGGGACTTTAATAGTCCTCTTTTTTTCTAAAATTTTCAATATATATAGGGGGTTTAATATGGCTATAAATTGGTTTCCAGGGCATATGAAAAAAACTCAAAGGGAAATTAAAGAAAATCTAAAGTTGGTTGATGCTGTTATTGAAATTAGAGATGCTAGAATTCCACGAAGTTCTGCTAATCCAGATATAGATAAACTTGTATTAAATAAACCAAGAATAATATTACTTAATAAATGTGATTTATCTGAAAGTAAGGTTACAAAGGAATGGATATAATCATTATCTAATGATTATATAAAAGTATTAGAAGTAAATTGCCTAAATGGAATTGGGCTAAATCAAATAAAACCTGCCTTATTAGATCTGTTAAAGGAGAAACATGACAGATTAAGAGCAAAAGGATTAGTAAATATTATGACAAGAGTAATGGTTGTTGGTATACCAAACTGTGGGAAATCAACATTTATTAATAAGATGGCAAGAAATACTACAGCTAAAACAGGTGATAGACCAGGTGTTACAAAAAATAAACAATGGATAAAAACCTCTATTGGAATAGAGCTTCTTGACACTCCAGGAGTATTGTGGCCAAAATTTGAGGATGAAGAAACAGCTTTAAATTTAGCTTTTACAGGGGCTATTAAAGATGAAATAATGGATATAGAAGAACTGGCATTAAAGCTTGTAGAAAGATTAGGGGAATTTTATCCAAGGGATTTAATTAATAGATATAAATTGGAACAATTAGATGAAAGTCCAATTGTTAATTTAGAGTCAATAGCAAGAAAAAGAGGAGCAATTATGAAGGGATCGGAAGTTGATTATAATAGAATTGCTGTCACTCTATTAGATGAATTTAGAGGTGGGAAAATAGGGAAAATAACCTTGGAAAGGGTATAATATGGCAATATTCAATATTGATAAAATGAGTTTCAAAGATATTAAGTTATTTTCTGAAAAAATTAATTATAATAACAATATGGATGATTTTATTTTAGAATTAATAGAAGATAAAAGGAATAATGTAAAAACTCTTGGTTTGAAAATAAAAAAGAATTATGAAAACTACTATAAAGAAATTCAAAGAGTAAACAGCCTATATGATTTTGATAAAGCCTTTAAAGATTATAATTATATTGTAGGGGTAGATGAAGTAGGAAGAGGACCTTTAGCTGGGCCTATAGTTGCCTGTGCTGTTATATTAGACTTAAATACATTAGAAGAAGAACATATACTTGGAATAAATGATTCCAAGAAGGTACCTTTAAAAAAAAGGGAAGAGCTTTCAATAATTATAAAGGAGAGGGCTTTGGCCTATTCAATATGTGAATGTTCAAATGAAGAAATTGATGAAAAAGGTATATCATATTGCAATAATAAGGTTTTTTTAGACTGTGTTAATAGTTTAAAGATTAAGCCTGATTTAGTTTTGTCAGATGGTTATTTAGTTAAAGACATTAATATTCCTAATGAATATGTTATTAAAGGTGACACCAAAAGTGCAAGTATTGCGGCAGCTTCAATTGTAGCTAAGGTATATCGTGATAATCTTATGAAAGAATATGACAAAATGTATCCAAATTACGGCTTTTTGGAAAATGCAGGGTATGGTACAAAAAAACATATACAAGGGCTAAAGGAAAATGGAATATGCCCTATACATAGAAAAAGTTTTTTAAATAAAATTAATACTAAGTAAAGGCATCTTTTATATGATTTATTTTATATAGGTCTACTGGGTAAAAGATAACTTCAATAATATCAAATTGAACATTGTAATTAAATAAATTTTTAATATAAATATAGTAATTTGCAACAGATTTAATTTTCTGTTGCTTTTTTTTAGTTACAGATTCGCAGGGCATACCATAGTTTAAGTTGTTTCTTGACTTAACTTCTATAAATATTATTGTTCCTTTATAGAAGGCAATAATATCAATTTCACCAAATTTATTTTTGAAATTAGTCTCAAGAATTTTATATTTTTTTTGTGTTAAAAAATTAGT
>CAMNZV010000146.1 GCA_946575275.1 uncultured Clostridium sp.
TACTGGGGTAGAAAATATAGATGTACATGGTAATAGATATAAAGATGAAAACAAAATGAAAAATTTTATTTGTAAAGTGAGGTAGGACAATGAAGGGAAGATTTAATGAATTTGGTGGGCAATATGTACCAGAAACAATTATGAATCCATTATTAGAATTAGAAGAAGCTTATGATACAGCAATAAAGGATGAGGCTTTTATTAAGGAATATAAATATTATTTAAAGGAATATGTAGGAAGGCCAAGTTCCTTAGATTATGCTGAAAATATGACAAAGGATTTAGGTGGAGCAAAGATTTATTTAAAGCGTGAAGATTTAAATCATACTGGAGCTCACAAAATTAATAATGCCATAGGTCAAGTTTTATTAGCTAAAAGAATGGGTAAAAATAAAATTGTAGCAGAAACGGGAGCAGGACAGCATGGTGTTGCTACAGCTACAGTTGCGGCAAAGTTTAATATGGAATGTAAAATTTTTATGGGGGAGGAGGATATAAAAAGGCAAGCCTTAAATGTTAAAAAAATGGAGTTATTAGGTGCTGAAGTAATACCAGTTAGAACTGGTAACAGAACCTTAAAAGATGCTGTAAATGAAGTATTTAAATACTGGGTTGCAAATGTTTTAGACACCTATTATGTAATGGGAACTGCTGCAGGACCACATCCATATCCAATAATGGTAAAGGAATTTCAAAAGATAATTGGAGAAGAGGCTAAGGCTCAAATATTAGAAAAGGAAGGTAGGCTACCAAATGCAATAATTGCACCAGTTGGTGGTGGAAGTAATGCTATTGGAATATTTGCTCCATTTATAGATGAAAAGGAAGTTAAATTAATTGGAGTTGAGGGAGCAGGACTTGGAATTGAGACAGGTGAACATGCTGCAAGCCTTCAACCTAAAACTAAGGGTGTACTGCATGGAATGATGAGTTATGTATTAAAGGATGATGATGGTCAGATAAAAGAGGCATATTCAATTTCAGCTGGCCTTGACTATCCATCAGTTGGACCTGAACATGCTTATCTATGTGAAACAAAAAGGGCAGAATATACTGCAATTACAGATGATGAAGCAATGGATGCATTATTATATTTAACAAGAGCTGAGGGGATAATTCCTGCAATGGAATCTGCTCATGCAGTTGCCTATGCCTTAAAATATGCTAAGAATCTTTCAAAGGATGATATAGTAATTGTTAATATTTCAGGTCGTGGAGATAAGGATATGGAAACTGTACTAAAGTATTTGGAGGGAAAAGATAATGAATAGAATTGATAAAGTTTTTAATGAACTAGCTAAAAATAATAAAAAGGCCTTAATCCCATTTATATCTAATGGAGATCCTTCTATTGATGAAACTATAGATACAGTACTAAAACTTGAAAAGGCTGGAGCAGATATAATTGAAATTGGAATACCTTTTAGTGATCCTTTAGCAGATGGTGAGGTTATTTTAGAATCTTATATAAGAGCATTAAAAAATGGTATAAAGGTTAAGGATGTATATACCTTAGGCAAAAGAGTTAGGGAAAAAAGTCAAATACCACTAGTAATTATGGTATATTTTAACCTTGTTTATAGTTATGGTGTTGATAAATTTTTAATGGATGCAAAGGAAGCGGGATTTGATGGAATAATAGTTCCGGATATTCCTTTAGAGGAAAGGGATGAACTTAAAGAAAAATCTTTGTCTAATGGTATTTATTTAGTACCATTAGTTGCGCCAACTTCTAAGGATAGAATTTCAAAAATTGTAACAGGTACAAAGGGATTTGTTTATTGTGTATCATCAAATGGAACAACTGGAGAAAGAAGTACATTAAGTAATGATATTAATGAATATCTAAATACAATTAAGGAATATTCTGATGTGCCAATTTGTTTGGGTTTTGGTATTTCTTCAAGGGAAGTTGTAAGAAAGGTTAAGGATTATTGTAGTGGAGTAATTGTTGGAAGTGCTGTTGTTAGAAGGCTTCATGAAAATAAGGAAGATGCTTTTGAATTTATTAAAGGTTTAAGAGAGGAGCTTGATAATTAATTATGGAAACTAAAAAAGTTATGAATTTAGCAGGAGGCAACGGACATGCTTTTGTTAAAAATATAATTGGTGAAAAAGAATTTCAAGGCACAGGAAGACTTTTTGCTGAAATTACCTTAGAGCCTGGTTCTTCTGTTGGTTATCATATGCACCATAATGAAAGTGAAACTTATTATATTTTATCTGGAACAGGTGAATATAATGATAATGGTACAATAAGACAGGTTAAATCAGGTGATGTAACCTTTACAGGACATAACATGGGACATGGAATAATAAATAATAGTGATGAGGATTTAGTTTTTATTGGTCTTATTTTGCTTTATTCTAAGTAAAAAAGATAGTTTGATTTTTAAGAAAAATCAAACTATCTTTTTTGTGTAATAACTGAGTAAGAAGTTATTACATTATGCTACCCTACATTAATTAATATATGTAATTTTTCTGAATTTATCCATAAAAAAATACATAGAATGTTAAAAAATAAATCTGTAAAGTAATGTTATAATACTATTATAATAAGTTTAGGGGTGATAAATATGAATATAAATTCTTTGATGGCTAATTTAATAATACCACTTTCCATGATAATTATTGGGATTATTTTTATTAACTGTCCTGTAGTTAGCGATTTACCCCAAAAGATAAATGAAATATGGGCAAACAAGAAGAAATATTATTTTGTTACATGGATAGTTATAGGTGCCACCTTAACAGTGTGGATTATTTTTAATAATATTCTAAGGATAATGAGTTCAAATAATGTAAGTTTTATATTATCAATAGTTTTATTGTTACTAATGAGTGTGCCAACACCTTTTATGGAAGTGAATTTAAAAAATAAATAAGATAAGCTACAATATGTAGCTTATTTTTTTGGGAACATTTACACAGGGTTATTTTAGCACAATTATATAAATAACAGAAATTATATTATATTATAAGGTGGGTTTAAGAAAAATGTCAGTAAATAAGGAAAAAAATCAAAAAAAGACTACAATGAAAAAGAAAGTTTTAGTAGTAATTGTACCAGTAATATTATTGCTATGTACTTTACTTACAGTATCAATAGCAAGTATTGCTAAAAGTTCAGAAATTGAAATGAGTAAGAGTTTATTAGAAGAGATAAGTACAACAGCAGCAGATTCTATAAGTAGCCTCTTAGAAGAAAAGAAAACGGCAGTTGAAGTAATGGCATCAATATCTTCTATACAATCAAAGGAAACAACCTTAGATGAAAAGCTTGATGTATTAAGAGGTATAAGGAATAATCAGGGTTATTATAATATTGGTTATGCATCAGCTGATGATGGTATAGTTCATTACGTTACAAATACAGATGTTAATATAAATGAGAGAGATTACTACACAGAAGCCCTTAAGGGTAATACCTATATTTCAGAGCCTTATAAAAGCATAGTAGATGGTAAGATAATAATTGCCATTGCAACACCTGTTAAAACTGGGACTGAAATTACAGGAGTTTTAGTAGCTGTACGTGGAAAAGAGGATTTTTCAAAAATAGTTAAGGAAATTTCTCCTCTTGAATCTGGTGAAACATTTATACTTGATTCAAAGGGTGTTTATATTGCAAATAATGATGAATCTAAGGTTACAGGATATTATAGCGCTATTGACAATGAAGAAGATACAACCTATTCAGAGGTAGCAAAAAAAATGATTAATGGTGAATCTGGAGTTGAAAATGTAGAAGTTAATGGTGATGATAATGTTTATGTTTCATATGCACCAATAGATTTTGGGTGGTCAATAGGTATAAAGGTTGATGAAAGTGAAATAATGGCTGGTGTTTATAAAGTAATGTATGCTTTAAGTGGTATAAGTATTATTTTCACAATAGTATTAATAGGATTAGGTCTTTTTATTGTAAGAAGGTTAACAAAACCTATGAAGGATGTAGAAGAAATGCTAGCACCAATAAGACAGGGTGACTTTACTAAGGGAAATACTAAATATATAGATGATAAAACTGAAATAGGTAGAATGTTTGAATCTATAAGTGCTGTATCTATTGAAATTAAGGATTCAATAAAGAGTATTAAAGAAGGCAATGAAAATGTTGATAATCAATCAACTAATTTGGCTGCACTATCTGAAGAAATGTCAGCACTTACAGAAAATATAACAACTGCAATAGAAGAGGTTGCAAAGGGTGCTACAAGTCAGGCTACGGATTTAACTCACATTTCAGGAGAACTTGAAAAATTAGGTGAAGATATTAATAATGTTAGTGAAAGTATAGGACATATTAATACAAATGCAATGGAGATTGGTGAAAAATCTCATGGGAGTAATAAGGAATTATCAGATCTTGCCAAGGTTATAAGAAATTTAGATGGTAACTTTAATACCTTTAAAATATCTATTGCTAAAATGGCTGAAGAAATAAAAGAAGTTAATGATATGACAACTTTAATAAATGAGATTTCAGAACAAACAGATTTACTTGCTCTAAATGCAGCAATTGAAGCTGCAAGAGCAGGAGAGGCAGGCAAAGGATTTACAGTAGTTGCAGAAGAAATCAGAAAACTTTCTGAAATGAGCAAAGATTCATCACAGAAAATTAATGTAATTGTAGATAGTATAGTAGAAAAAACAGAGGATATTTCAAATAAAACAGAAGTAATGAGTGAAGATATAAATACACAAAATAAGGTGGTTAATAAAACCATTTCAACATTTACAGGAATTACTTCAGGTATTGAAGATATAACACCTAAAATAAATATGACTGTGAAAAATGTTAATGCTATTTTAAATAAAAAAAATGCTATAATTAACAAGGTTGAAAATATTTCAGCAGTATCTGAGGAAATCTCAGCAAATGCTGAAGAAGTTTCAGCAGCTTCAAATGAATTAAATTCGGCAAGTGTGGAAATAGCTAGTTCTGCTCAAAACTTAAATAATTTAACTAATGATATGAATGTTCAAACTGGAAGATTTAAGGTTGAATAATATAAAATTAAAACCTATGGTGGTTAATATACTGCCATAGGTTTTAATATTAAGATT
>CAMNZV010000147.1 GCA_946575275.1 uncultured Clostridium sp.
CTAGTCTGTCTAAAAATCTATCTTCATCAATAGTTACAATATCAGATAGCGAGGGTAAATTAATTAAACATGAATTTTCAGATGGAAATGTAACAGGTATAATTGTAGATAATAATGGATATGTTATAACTAATTATTCCAAAATTAAGGATTTAAATAAAGTATATATAAAGCTAAATGTTAAAAGTGCTAGTATAAAAGAAGGAAAAATACTTGGAATAAATGAAGAGTATGATATAGCATTATTAAAGATTGAAAATAATAAAACAGATTTAAAGGCTGTAACTCTTTATGAAGATAAAAGCTTTATTGGAGATGAATTATTAGTTATAGGAAACGCTATTTCAGATGATTATATAGGAACCTTAATTCCTGGAATTATAACAACCTTTGTTAATAATTATTCTATAATTCAAACCAATGCAATAGTAAATGAAGATAATACTGGTGGAATCATTTGTGACTTAAAAGGAAATGTTATTGGAATGGCAAGTAGTGAAATAAGCAAAAGGTATAACAAGGATGGTTTGTACTATGGAATATCTTCAATTAAATTAAAGGAAATTGTTGATAATATTATATCTGAAAAGAATATATTGGGGCTTATTGGTGAATCCACTAATGAAAGTAAAATAGTAGGTATTTACGTTAAGGAAGTAAAACCAAATAGTATTTCAAGTGATATAGGTATTGAGGTAACAGATATAATTACAAAGGTTGATGGAAAAGGTGTTAGGAACATAATGGATATTTATTATATAATATCAGATAAACCTAAAGGAAGTTCTTTTAGTATAAGTATATTAAGGGATGGAAAAGAAGAAAATATAAAATTAACTATATAAATATATAAGGAAAATGATAAAAGGTTTTTTTAAATTAAACTTTATCATTTTTCTTTTTAATTTGGTTAAATTATTTTTTTCTAGTATAATAAAATAAAAATAAAGTTTAAAGGAGAAAAGTACATGTATCTTATAGTGGGACTTGGAAACCCTGGAAGGGAATATGAAAATACTAGACATAACGTAGGCTTTTCTGCAGTGGATTTTATTGCAGATAGGTATAATATAGATGTAAATAGGGAAAAATATAAAGGTGTGTATGGAGAAGGTAGAATTAATAATGAAAAGGTTATATTATTAAAGCCTACTACATATATGAATTTAAGTGGAGAGGCAATAGGACTTATTAAGGATTTTTACAAAATAGAAAATACTAATATTATAGTTATTTATGATGATATTAGCCTTGATGTTGGGAGACTTCGTATAAGAGAAAAGGGAAGTGCAGGGGGTCATAATGGGGTTAAAAGTATAATAAGTAATTTAAATACAGATGTTTTCCCAAGAATAAAGATAGGAGTTGGAGCTCCAAAAGGTGATTTAGTTAATTATGTTTTAGGTAAGTTTAATAGTGAAGATAAAGATATATTAAATAAGGTATTTGATGTAGTTAAATCAGCAATTGAAACTATAATTAGTGATGACCCTAAGGATTCAATGAACAAATATAATGGAACTAATTTAGCCAATTAATATAGATAGGAGATGGTATGGGATGAGATTAAAAGGGTTAATTAAGCCCTTAATTAATAATAATAAATTTTCACAAATTTTATCATTAATAAAGGATAATAAGCTAGTTGAACTTAATGGAGTATCAGATTCGGCAAGGGGGCTATTTTTAGCATCCATTTATGAGAGTATTGATAAACCAATGGTTGTAATTACAAGTTCCGACATGGAAGCAAAAAACCTATATGAAGATTTAAATTTATTTATTAATAATGTTTATTATTTCCCCTCAAAGGAAGTTGTTTTTTACAATATTGACGCTATATCAGGGGATTTAAGATGGGAAAGATTAAAGGTAATTAAGGCAATATTAAATGGTAAAAAGAATATTATAGTTACATCAATAGAAGGTTTTTCTTTAAGACTTGCACCAAGAGAATTATATAAAAGTCATATTTTAAACCTTAAACTTGGTATGGAAGTCAACCTAAAGTCTATTAGCAAACTTCTTATTGAAGGTGGATATGAAAGAGTAGAAATGGTTGAGGGTAAAGGTGAATTTTCTCTTCGTGGGGGGATACTAGATGTATATCCAGCAGATTCTATATATCCATACAGGATAGAATTATTTGGAGATGAAATTGATACAATTCGAACCTTTAATACTACATCACAAAGAAGTATTGACAATATTAATTCAATTAACATATTTCCCGCAAAAGAAATAATATTAACAGAAGATAATATTATTTATGCTACAGACAAAATAAATAATGAATATGACGACTTATTAAAGGATATAAAGGGAAAAGATAAAAATAACAAAATAAAAGATTTAATTAATAAAAACTTAGAGGAATTAAGAGAAACAGGTAATTTTGAAACTATAGATAGTTACTTGCCTTTCTTCTACAATAAAACAGAAACATTATTTGATTATTTAAGTGATTATACTTATATAATAGATGATAAAATTAAGACACTAGGCAAGGTTGATAGTGTCTATTTAGAGTTTAATGAAAGTTATTCTATATTTCTTCAAAGGGGAGATATTTTACCATCTCATAATGAATTATTAATTGACAAAGATGAATTACTTGAAAATATAAAAAGTAAAACGAGAATAACAATAGATAGCTTTAATCAAAGAGAATCATATTTTAAGATGGGTAAAAAAATAGAAATCCAAACTGCATCTTTAAACAATTATCAAGGTCAATTAGATTTATTAATACAAGATATTTTAGAGAAAAAAGTTAAAAATAATAAAATTTTAATTTTATCTGGAACACGGGCAAGAGGAGAAAGACTTGTTAACACCTTAAGGGATAGAGGAATTGAAAGCATATACAAGGAGGAAATAAATGATATTGCAGATGGACAGGTAGTAATAACCTTTGGAAACTTACTTAGGGGATTTCAATGCAACGAAATTAATTTATGTATAATTTCAGACAAAGAAGTTTTTGGTGAAGCTAAAAGAAAGTATTCAAAAAAGAAGAATAATACCAAAGGTATTGCAAAAATAAAAAGTTTTGCAGAATTAAAACTTGGTGACTATGTGGTTCATGTTAATCATGGAATTGGGGTATATAAAGGTATTAAGCAAATTGAAGTGGCTGGACATAAAAGAGATTATCTTGATATTGTTTATGATAAGGGTGATAAGTTATATGTTCCTGTAGAACAACTTGATATGTTGCAAAAATATATTGGAACAGAGGGTAAGAACCCTAAAGTAAATAAACTTGGAGGAAATGAGTGGCAAAAGGCTAAATCAAAGGTTAGAGAATCCATAAACAAAATAGCAGAAGATTTAGTAAAATTATATGCAGAAAGATCTGCAATTAAGGGGTATAAATTTAATAAGGATACAGAATGGCAAAATCAATTTGAAGATGAATTCCCATATGAAGAGACGCCAGATCAACTATCATCTATAGAAGAAATAAAAAAGGACATGGAATCTGACAAGATAATGGATAGATTACTTTGTGGTGATGTAGGGTATGGTAAAACAGAAGTGGCATTTAGGGCAGCTTTTAAAGCTATTATGGATGGAAAACAAGTAGCCTTTTTGGTTCCAACTACAATACTTGCAGAACAACATTATAAAAATATGAAAAGTAGATTTTCAGATTTTCCTATAAAAATTGATATGATAAGTAGATTTAGAACAGCAAAGGAACAAAAAGCTACTCTTCAGGCTGCCAAAGAAGGAAATGTGGACGTGGTAATAGGTACTCATAAACTTGTATCAAAAGACATAGCCTTTAAAAACTTAGGTCTTCTAATTGTTGATGAGGAACAAAGATTTGGAGTTACTCAAAAAGAAAAAATCAAAAATATACAAAAAAATATTGATGTATTAACCTTAAGTGCAACACCTATTCCTAGAACCCTTCATATGTCATTATCTGGAGTTCGTGATATATCCGTAATAGAAACACCTCCAGAGGAAAGATATCCAATTCAAACATATGTGGTAGAACAAAATGATCAATTAATTAGAGACGCAATAATAAGAGAATTAGGTAGAGGTGGTCAGGTTTATTTTGTTTACAATAGGGTAGAAACAATTGATAAAATGGCAACTTACATTCAAAGTTTAGTTCCTGAAAGTAAAGTTACAGTGGCACATGGTCAAATGACTGAAAGACAGCTTGAAAAAGAAATGATGGAATTTATGGATAAGGAGTATGATGTTTTAATATGTACAACAATAATTGAAACTGGGATAGATATTCAAAATGTTAATACCATTATTATATATGACTCGGATAAAATGGGACTATCTCAATTATATCAACTTAGGGGAAGAGTAGGAAGGTCTAATAGGATAGCCTATGCATATTTGTTATATACTAAAGATAAAGTTTTAACAGAAGTTGCAGAAAAGAGACTTAAGGCCCTAAAGGATTTTACTGAACTTGGATCAGGGTTTAAAATAGCTATGCGAGATTTAGAAATAAGGGGTGCTGGAAACTTAATGGGTTCTGCACAACATGGACATATGGCATCAGTAGGATATGATTTGTATTGTAAAATGCTTGAAGATACTGTTAAATTAATTAAGGGTGAAATTGAACAAGAACCTGTAAATACAAGTATAGATCTTAAAATAGATGCATATATTCCACCAACATATATAGAAGATGAAGTACAAAAAATTGAAATATATAAGAAGATTGCGGCTATTGAAAGTGATTCAGAGTATATGGATATAAAAGAAGAATTAGAAGATAGATACTCAGAAATACCAGAACCTATCTTTAACTTAATGGATATAGCATACATTAAAAACTGTGCTAAAAAATTATTTATTGAAGAGATAAAAGAGGATTCAAAGTATATAAATTTTAAATTTTCAAAAAATCAAAAAAACTATAAAGAAATTATTAAAAATATAATTAAAGACAATAAAGATAATACAGTAATACAATTTGGCGAAAATCCTATGTTTATGATAAAATTAAAAAACATTAAAAAAGATGAAATATTACCATATTATTACGAGAAAAAATGGGCATGGTTTTCCAAAACTTCAAT
>CAMNZV010000148.1 GCA_946575275.1 uncultured Clostridium sp.
AACTAAATTGCTTATATATAGTTTAATCTACATATAAGCAATGTATACAAAATATTATTTAATTTTTAACCCTCTCATAGAGTTGAATACTGCAATTAAAGTTACACCAACATCTGCAAATACGCCTTCCCAAATATTTGCAAGTCCAAAGGTAGCTAATAGCAATACTAAGGCCTTAATTCCAAGAGAAAATATTATATTACTCCAAACAATCCCATTTACCTTTTTACCTATTTTTATGGCATCAACTATTGATGATGGTTCATCCTTCATTAACACAATATCAGCGGCTTCTATCGCTGCATCTGAACCTATTCCTCCCATTGCAATTCCAATATCTGCCCTTGCAAGTACTGGTGCATCATTTATTCCATCACCTACAAAAGCAACTTTACCTATAGCTTTTTCTATTATTTCTTCAAGTTTATTTACTTTATCTCCTGGTAGTAATTCAGAATATACCTTGTCAATTCCAAGGTCCCTTCCAATTTTTTCTGCAACCTTCTTATTGTCACCAGTAAGCATAACAACCTTTTTAATTCCATTATTTTTTAAAGCTTCTATTGCTTTTTTAGAATCTTCTTTAATTTCATCAGATATTATAAAGTAACCTTTATATTCATTATTAATGGCAACATTAATTAGTGTGCCTATACTATTAACCTTTGGAAATTCTATATTATTAGATTCCATTAATCTGTCATTACCTAATAAAACCTTTGCTCCATTTATATTGGCTTTAACTCCATTACCACCAATTTCTTCATAGTTTGAAATTAAACTTTTATCAATTGTTCCTTTATATTCTGCTGTTATTGACTTTGCTATTGGATGATTTGAAAAGCTTTCTCCATAAGCTGCTATTTCTATTAGTTCACCTTTGTCTATATTAATATTTTTAATTTCAGTAACCTTAAAGTTACCCTTAGTTAAAGTTCCTGTTTTATCAAAAACAATTGTATCTACATCCTTTATTATTTCTAAGTAATTTCCACCCTTAACTAAAACTCCTTTTTTTGAAGCTCCACCTATTCCTGCAAATAACCCTAATGGAATAGATATTACTAAAGCACAAGGACAAGAAACTACTAAGAATATTAAGCTTCTATATATCCAATCACTAAAAATTGCATCCTTTATTACTAGTGGTGGTATTATTGCAAGCAAAATTGCTAATATTACAACTATTGGAGTGTAATATTTGGAAAACTTTGTAATGAACCTTTCTGTTTTAGCCTTTTTTGAAGTTGCATTTTCAACAAGTTCTAAAATTCTTGCAACTGTTGAATCTGAATACACTTTTATAACTCTTCCACGTACAACCTTATCTAAATTAATTGTTCCAGCTAAAAGTTCATCAGAAACATTTTTGTTTACCGGAAGAGATTCACCTGTTAATGCAGAGTTATCCACACTACAGCTACCTTCTATAATAATACAATCAAGGGGCACTCTTTCACCTGGTTTAATTAATATAGTATCATTAATTGAAACCTCCTCTGGAAGTACCTTTGATTCTGTACCATTTACAATTACATTTGCATATTCAGCCTTTATATCCATTAATGAGGATATAGATTTTCGAGATTTTCCAACTGCATAGCTTTGAAACATTTCTCCAATTTCATAAAATACCATAACTGCTACAGCTTCTGGATATTCTTTAATTGCAAAAGCACCAATGGTGGCAATTGTCATTAAGAAATTTTCATCAAAAAAATCTCCTTTTATTAAATTTTTTACTGCACTTAATATAACACGTCCACCAACTAAAACATAAGCTGCTAAAAAAATAAATGGTGCATAAAAATTGTCCTCGCCTATTGTTATTGCAATAATATACACTATAATTCCAAGTATAATTGGTAACTTTACAAACTTTTCTTCTGATTCTTTACTGTTATCTTCAAAGTATTCTACAACAACATCAGGCTCTATTTCCTTAACTATACTTTTTATTTCATTAAAAACTTTATCCTTATTACTATCAAATGTAACAGTTAATTTTTGCAAGGTGAAATTAATGTCTGCATTATTAACATCCTTAAGTCCATTAACTTTTAATTCTATTTTTTGTGAACAATTTGCACAATCAAGACCCTTTAATCTTAATTTTAATTTTTTATCATGCATTAAAATCTCCCCCTATTCTGTAACATGGTTTAAACCTTCATCAAATATATGCTTAACATGTTCATCATCTAATGAATAATAAACCACCTTTCCTTCTCTTCTAAACTTAACCAGTCTTGTAGCTTTTAATGTTCTAAGTTGATGGGAAATGGCTGACTGAGAAATGCCAAGAAGTGCAGCTAAATCACATACGCACATTTCTTGATTAAAAAGGGCGCATATAATCTTTATCCTAGTAGTATCCCCAAAAACTTTAAAAAATTCCGCTAAGTCATATAAAACTTCATCCTTTGGTATTTCACCCTTAACCTTTTTAATTACATCTTCATGTATTATAGTACAATTACAATTTTCTATAGAATTATTCATTTTTGCCTCCAATCATATGAGCATGTGTTCATTTGTTAATATCATGATATGCTTCTAGATGTTTTATGTCATCAAAAAAACAACACCTAATTTCTAGATGTTGCTTTCAAATTATACTGCTTTTCTTTCAACATTATATTGATTAATATAAATTTGTTTTAAAATCATATTTACAATACTATTACATACAAAATATGAGTATTCAAGATCTCTAATATATCCTTTTTCTTCTTCATATTCTTTTATATTATTTTTTATAAATTCACTAATTTCATGTAATTGTAAGTCATTATTTATTCTAGTTTGTGGTATATATGATTTTGCTATTTTTGCTAAAGCATTTTCATATTTCACATGTCTTTTTAAAGCAATTTTAAATTCCCACCTTTGATTATGTGGCAAACAAAAATAATCACATACAAAGTGGCAAATTACTCCCAATTCTCCACTAAATCTTTTTTGTCCAAAATCACTATAAATTTCTGATATAGATAAGCTTCCTAATTCTTTAATTTTATCAATAATCATTTCAATGCTTTCATCATAATAATGTTTTTTAAATTTATATTTAGATGCACAATCTGGTTTAAGGTTACCCCACATAAATCTAGTTTTATGAATAAATGAATAATTACCCTCATTTACTTGATTAATTATATTATTGGCCATAATCATGTGAGTATTCATTAACACATTTAACACATCCTCTTGAATTAACTTTATTCTTATTATAATACTTTTACTAAATTTATACCATATTTTTTTATTTCTTCAATTTATAAATAATTCTTATATTTCATACTTTTGCCTAAATTATTTAAGAGGTGTTTTATTTCCTGATCCCTATTTTTATCCATAACTAATATAACATCTCCAGCATCTACAACAACTAAATCCTTTATTCCTAGTCCAATAATTAAATTTTTCTCACCAAATATTGAACAATTCTCACAATCCTCTAAAAATACTCCTTCTGAGACCCTATTATTTAAATCTTCCTTTAAAAATCTGCTTAATGCATTAAAACTGCCTATATCGTCCCATTGAAAATCGCATTTTATAACATATGCTTTTCTTGTTTTTTGCATAACACCAAAATCAATAGATATACCATCTATTAATTTATATTGCTCTCTTATTACCTGCTGCTCATCCTCTTCACCTAAATGCTTATATATTTCCATTAAAGATTTATGCATTTCTGGTAAATATTTTTGTATTTCTCGTAAGATAACATCAGCTCTAAAGACAAACATACCTGAATTCCACAGGTAGGTCCCTTTTATTAGAAAATCCTTTGCAACTTCTAGGTTTGGTTTTTCAGTAAACCTTGTAACTTTATAGGTTGAAATATCCCCTACAATTCTGTCTCCCATCTCTATATAGCCATAGCCTGTTTCTGGCCTTGATGGTTCCATTCCAAGAGTAATAATGCCTCTTTTCTTATTAGCTAAATCAACTGCCTGCCTTAAGACATTATTATATTCTCTTTCACCTTCTATATAGTGATCAGAGGGTAATACTACCATAACAGCATCCCCATCTTTTTTTAAAAGCTTTACTGCTGAAAGACCTATACACGTTGCAGTTTCTTTATTATATGGTTCTGTAAATATATTTTCTTCTTTAGAATCCTTTAATTCTTCAAGTATCTTTTCCTTATAATTCTCATTTGTTATAACATATATATTTTCATTATTGATTAATGGTTTTATTCTTTCAACAGTATTTACCAAAAAGCTCTTTTCATTAATTATTTTTAAAAATTGTTTTGGCTCATTTGAACGCGATAATGGATATAACCTACTTCCCTTTCCTCCTGCTAATATAAGCCCGTATATCAATTAGTTTCAACTCCAGGTATTATTTTTCACTAGTATATAATATGACAAACTTATAGCTTTGTGATATTTTAAATGTCAATTATATATAATGTATATTCAATTAATATCAGCACTAAAGTAGAACGTATTCTTTCCTACGATATATTAACCTAGTGCTTTTTTTCATATATACTAAAAAAACAAAAAAATACTACATTATTTAATAATATACCAACCGCCATTATTGCAGCAGGTACCCAATATTCCAAAACAGAAAAAACTATTAAAATAGTTGTAAATATAAATGTTGTAACCATCTTAGTTGATTCAGATGCCTTGCCTCTAATTAAAATATTTCTCTCATCTGATTCAGCTATTTTAAATTCATCATCTTCATCCACATATTTATTTATTGTTTTATAAATCAAATAACATAATGTTAAAAAAAGCACAATAGAAAGCACAATAGATATTATTTTATTTTCATATATTATTGGAATAACCACCATTCCTATATAACACAAAATGGCTAATATAACGTATCTATTAATCTTCTTTTTCATTTTCAACACTCCTTTCATAAATAAATATTTCTTCAATTGGCATTTTAAAAAAGCGTGATATTTTAAATGCTAATTCTAGAGATGGGTTATATCTACAATTTTCTAAAGATATAATTGTTCGTCTTGTAACTCCTAACTTCTTTGCAAATTCCTCCTGACTAATCCCCTCTTTCT
>CAMNZV010000149.1 GCA_946575275.1 uncultured Clostridium sp.
TTCATTTGTTGCTATTCCTCCAATATATTATTTAACTTGTTTACTATGTTACCCCATTCATATCTTTCATCTGATTCTGTAAAATACTGAGTCTCCTTGTTATTAAGTAAATAAACAAGTTTATTGTAAATTTCATCTTTGTTATTTTCCGTTGTTACACATCTATTGTTATTTTCAACAATTTTATTTAATGGATCATCTTTATCCCCATATATTACTAGTATCTTTCCAGTAGCCCCAAAATATTCGTATATTTTAGCTGGTATTTGTTTTGAATTCTTATTACCAAATAAAAGTAAAATTTCACTATTTAGAACATATTTTATTGCCTCATTAAATGAAATTCTTTTATTTACTTTACAAACTTCTAAACTTTCTAGTTCTTTTTTTATATTTATATCATCAATATTTCCAAAAAACAAAATATTTAATCTATTGTATATTAATTCATCCTTTTTCTTTATATCTTTTATAGCACTTATAAAGGGTTTTATATCTCTTAGTCTTGTAAATATTTCACCTGTATAAATTAAATTTATTTTATCTTCTTTAATTAAACTTGGCTTTTCTTCTTTTAATAGTTTTTCAAAAAACTCCTTATCATATCCCCTTGTAAGAATAAAAGTTTTATCCCTTGGTATTTTATAGTTTTCTATATAGTCATTTCTATTTAACTCAGTTACAAAAATAAATTTATCTGCTGTTGATATTATATTTTTTTCCATAACCTTTTCAATTCTCTTTTTAAAGAAAATAGAATCTTCCCTTGTGCTATCCTTAAGCCATGGATCACTCCAATATGTAATCCAAGGAATATTGTTAAATTGCTTTTTAATTTTGTAGGCACATAAATGAGAAGATGGTGGTTCATGCATAGAAAAAATAACATCAATATTTTCTTTTTCAACTATCTCTTTCCCAATAACACTTGCGTTATTAGACCATCCATAATACATATCTGGAATGGCTAAAGAATTTTTTACGTTCTTTAAAAACTTAAATGTATTTAAAGTTCTTAAATTTATATTGCCCCCTGAATTTTTAGGAACAAACTTATTGAATATTTTGCCACCCTTTACTTTATATATTTCAACATTTTTGTTAATTAGTTTTGCTAATTCTTCATCATAGTAAACAGAATCCTTTGGAAAATCCACAGTTAACAAAAACACTTTGTTGTCCTTAATATCACTAAGCTTGTTAAGGTATTGCAGTGTCTCTATTGCCGCAGAATTATTAATAAATGGCGAATAACATGCTATAAATAATATTCTCAATTCCATCTACCCCTTTCTTTTTATAAAAGCTAATAATTCCATATATTCTTCTATTTTTAATATGTACATCATAATTACATATACTATTATGCCACAAATAACCCCTATAGTTAAAGAAATAATATAATTTAATGTATATGTTAAACTATTAATTAAAATGATTGCTATTGCCATTATTAAGGCTGCAATTAAAATCTTAATTATTTTAAATATTAAATCATTTATCTTAACATTACCTTCAAGTTTTATTATGCTTCTATATAATAAAACTGCTGTAATTAACATTGCTATTGAAGATGCTATAGATATACCAAGTATTCCAAACTCCTTTGATAATACAATGGTTAATATTATATTGATTAAAACTCCTATTACACCATTTTTTGCTGTAATTCTAGTCTTTCCCATTGAAAATAAGGTTGAATTTAACATATCCCTAATTCCAACAAAAAATATTCCGCTTGAATACCCAAGTAAAGCTAAGCTTGTCATATTAACATTGTTTTCTGTATATTCACCACGAAAATATACAATCTTTATTATATCTACTCTATAAATAATAAAACCAAATGTAATTGGAATAAGTAAAATACCTAAATAAATTAAAGTTTTTGTTAGTATGTTTAAGAATTCTTCCTTTTTGCCCTCACTTAATTTATTTGCAAGTACTGGATAAATAACATTTGTAATTGCTGTCGTTACCATTGTAGTAACAACTGATACAAGCAACTGTGCATTATCTAAGGTAGTAATACCTCCAACTATCCCAGATGCTATCATTTTATCTACCACTAAATTTATAGAGTTAGCACCTGCACCAATTATAACTGGAATTATTAAAAATAAGATTTTTTTAATCCTTTCATCTTTAAAATCAATAATAAATTTATATCTATATCCGTTTTTGTGTAAAGATGGTATTTGAACTGCTACTCTTAATATATTACCAATTACATTTGCAAAGGTAAGTCCATATACATTTAAATCCTTAGAAACTAATATATATATTATCATAGGTAAATTAAAAAACATACCTAAAATAGAAGGAACAACAAAATCCTCATTTACTTGAAGCAAAGCTGTAAAACAAGCATTAACTGCTAAAAACAATATGTTTATAAGGATAATTCTAGTTAAATCTGTTGCTATACTAATAGTAAGCTCATTTGCATTATTGGTTAATAGCATAACTATTTCTCTTGGAAAAAAACTTGCAATAACAAAAATCCCCAGTGATATAATTACTAAAATATTAATAATATTATTAGCAAACTTATACATTTCATTTTTGCCTTCCTTAGCCTTTATTTTACTTAGCATAGGCAAAAATGCAGTTGATATTGCAAGACCAACTAGCATAAAGATAGTATCTGGAATTGAAGCTGATAACTTATATGCATCAGTATACTCTGACACTCCAAAATTACTTGATATTAATATATCCCTTGCCGCCCCTATAAACTTACTTAGAAAGGCTATAACCATTACAATTGCAGTAGATTTTACTAAATTTGTTTTTTTCATATTAACTCCCAATTTATCTGTTTTTAATTACCATCCATAAAAATTTTGGTATAACCCCAAGTCTTTTAATTCTAAAGGGTTCATTAATTACTCTATATAACCATTCAAGTCCCAAGGAAATCATCCATTTAGGTGCTCTTTTTAAATTACCTGCAAATATATCAAAGCTTCCACCAACTCCCATATAAATACTACAAGGTAACTCCATAATATGTTCTTCAATAAATTGCTCTTGCTTTGGAGAACCCATTGCAACAAAAATAGCATAAGGATTAGAATTTTTAATATCTTGTAATATTTCCTCACAATTATTTATATCAAAGTATCCATTGTGACTACCTGAAATATTTAAATCCTTAAAATCCTTTTTAAGATTTTCTATGCAACTATTTAATACCTCTTCTTTAGCTCCAAGCAAATAAATCCCTTTACCAGTTTTAGATACATTTCCAATAATACTTCTCATAACTTCTATTCCTGGGATTTTAGTTTTAACAGGATTTCTAACTATTTTTGATGCTAAAACCGTTCCAATTCCATCTGGAATAATTATAGAATAATCTTCATGGAAATTTTTATTTAATATCCTGTTGTTTAATCCATTATAAAGAACTTCTGGATTTCCAGAAATAATATTTATTTTTTCTTTTTCTAAAATTATATTAAGTAAATCTTTAATTTCTCCATTATAAATTTTATAACCTAAAATTTCAGTAAACATTATAACTCCTTAATTCTTCCCACTTAACATCCTATCTAATTTTTGTACAACATCATCTTGTGGATTTATTTTTTTTGCAATTTCTAAATTTAATATTGCTTCCTTTGTATCCCCTAAATTAATGTAACACATAACAATATTAGTACAAATATCTAGTTCTTTAGAAGCTTCAAAGGCTTTTTTAAAATATTTTAATGCTTCAGTATAGTTACCTAAGCAAGCATAGTTTAACCCTAATTCATTAACTACTTCAAGTATCCCAGATTCAAGTCTTAAGCTTTCATCTAAATAATATATAGCCTTATTATAATCCTGCAATTTTCTATAGCACACACCTAAATAATAATACAAAAGGGGATTACTATCAAATTCATCTACTAATGATAAGAAACTAACTAAAGAAGCTTTCGGATTATTATGTAAATCTTCTACAGCCTTTTCATATAAAGAAATATTATTTATATCCTTTATTATACCTTTAATTTCATCTGTTACCTCTCCACCCTTATCAATATACTCATTTATTTCAACCTTTGCCCCATTATAATCATCTCTAGACTTTAAAACTAAAGCATTGTACAAATAAGGTTCTGGCATATTAACATATATGTTTTTTCCAAAAATGCAATCTCCTAATAAAATATCAGAAAATGCAGTATCCTTCTCCCTTATTGTTTCAGCTACTATAAGATACTTCTTGTAATATTCTTCATTTTCAGTAACCTGATATAAACCCTTTAAAAGTACATATGCTTCCAAAAAATCATCTTCTTTTATACTTTTAGCAATTAAAGACTTACCACAATCTTCACTATCTTTTATATTATTAAAAACAATAATATAATCCGACTTATATTTAATGTCCTTATCTGCTCCTAAAGCTAAAAGCATACCCTCAATTAAATAATATATGGGTAAATTGCTGATTTTCAAAGTGTTTTCTGCATTTTCGGCAACATATTTACTGCTAAGGGGCATATACAAATCCTTTGTAGAAAGTTTTATGCCTTTTGGTATGTTTACACTGGTTTTAAATTTTTCCCAATCTATTTCTAAAAATAATAATTTACTAAGTTTTTCTTTTATTGCACTATTATAATCCATTTTGCACTTTACTCCTTTTTTAATTTATGTATATTATACAATAATAATAACTTATATTCTATACTGCTAAAAAAACAAAAAGCAAAGTACAAACTAAAAATCTGTACTTTGCCAAATATCTAATAATAATTAATTATAGATTACTTTCGATTAATTTCATTACTTCTGTCTTAAATCCTTCAATTTCTTTATCTGCATCCTCTGCAGTTTTACCTCTTACGGCAAGATATATTTTCATTTTAGGTTCAGTTCCAGAAGGTCTTACAACAAATGATGATCCATCTTCTAGTATGAATTTTAATACATTTGACTTAGGTAAATTAATTGTAGAAACTGTATTATTAATATAGTTTTCTTCTTTACTTAATTCATAATCATATTTAATTGCAACCTTTGTATTATTAATACTTGTAAT
>CAMNZV010000150.1 GCA_946575275.1 uncultured Clostridium sp.
AAAAAAAGAAAATATAAAGTAAAAATAAGAAAAAAATTTTAAGAATATGGTTGTTAGAAGGCTTTTCATTTGCTAAAATAGAAACAGGGTAGTTAACCCATAGGGACAATTTTTGTCCAGCGATATAAGATAGCTAATAATAAATTTATAGTTATAAAATCGGGAGGAGAAATTAAGTATGATGTATTCAAGAGAAGTTGAAGAAATGTGCGTTTTAGCTAGAGGCACAAATCATGGATCTGCACCAATTCCAGAAGAAGGGAAATGGGTAAAATCAAAGGAAGTTACAGATATTTCAGGATTAACACACGGAGTTGGTTGGTGTGCACCTCAACAAGGAGCATGTAAATTAACACTAAATGTTAAAGATGGGATTATTGAAGAGGCATTAGTTGAAACTATTGGATGTTCTGGTATGACTCACTCTGCTGCAATGGCTTCAGAAATATTACCAGGAAAAACAATATTAGAAGCATTAAACACAGATTTAGTTTGTGATGCTATTAATACAGCTATGAGAGAATTATTTTTACAAATAGTTTATGGAAGAACTCAAACAGCTTTCTCAGAAGGTGGACTACCTATAGGAGCTGGTCTTGAAGATTTAGGAAAAGGACTTAGAAGCCAAGTTGGTACTATGTACGGAACATTAGCTAAAGGACCTAGATATTTAGAAATGGCTGAAGGATATGTTACAGATGTAGCTGTTGATGATGAAAATGAAATAATCGGATATAAATTCGTTCACCTAGGAAAGATGATGGAAATGATAGGTAAGGGAATGGATGCTAATGAAGCATTAGATAAAGCTAAGGGACAATATGGAAGAGTTGCTGATGCTGCTAAATTAGTTAACCCAAGACACGAATAATCAATTATTTAAGGAGGATATAGAATTATGCCATTATTTGAAAGTTATGAAAGAAGAATAGATCAAATCACTCCAGTATTAGAAAAATACGGAATGAAAACTTTAGAAGATGCAAAAGAAACTTGTGCATCAATTGGAATAGATCCTTACACAATAGCTAAGGAAACTCAACCAATAGCATTTGAAAATGCAGGATGGGCTTACACTTTAGGTGCAGCTATTGCAATAAAGAAGGGATGTAAAAAGGCTGCTGAAGCTGCTGAAGCAATTGGAGAAGGATTACAAGCATTTTGTATTCCAGGATCTGTTGCAGATGATAGAAAAGTTGGAATTGGACATGGTAACCTAGGAGCTATGCTTTTAAGAGAAGAAACTAAATGTTTTGCTTTCTTAGCAGGACATGAATCTTTTGCAGCTGCTGAAGGTGCTATTAAAATAGCTGAAAAGGCTAACAAAGTAAGAACAGAACCATTAAGAGTTATTTTAAATGGTCTTGGAAAAGATGCAGCTAAGGTAATTTCAAGAATTAATGGATTCACATATGTTCAAACAGATTTTGACTATTACACTGGAGAAGTTAAGGTTGTTAATGAAAAAGCTTACTCTACAGGAGATAGATCAAAGGTTAAATGTTATGGAGCTAACGATGTTAGAGAAGGTGTTGCTATAATGCACAGAGAGGGTGTTGACGTATCAATTACTGGTAACTCAACTAACCCTACAAGATTCCAACATCCAGTTGCTGGAACATACAAAAAGGAATGTATTGAACAAAGTAAGAAATACTTCTCAGTTGCATCAGGTGGTGGAACAGGAAGAACTCTTCACCCAGATAATATGGCAGCAGGTCCAGCTTCTTATGGTATGACAGATACAATGGGAAGAATGCATTCTGATGCACAATTTGCTGGTTCATCTTCAGTTCCTGCCCATGTTGAAATGATGGGATTAATTGGAATGGGTAACAATCCAATGGTTGGAGCTACAGTTGCAGTTGCAGTTGCAGTTGAAGAAGGAATGAATAAATAGTATTAAAAATGGCTTGTCCACTTTTATTCACAAATAAAAAGAGTAACTAATTAAATTAGTTGCTCTTTTTTGCATATTCAAAGACTTTCTATAATCTTATCTGTTTCATAAGGATATACAGGAATGTATAGAAAATTAGGGGCTATAAGAATAGTTCAATAGGGTAATATATGATTAAATAATATAAAAAGGTGTTTTCATCATGCAGGGAATCTACGCTTGTAGCCCACTTTTCACAAGAGAAACACCTCTATCTTTGCTATATTAATATATGTATAAATAATAATAATTATACCCAACAATGCTTGGATTATGATACTATTATAATATTAAATCATATATAAGTCAAATTATGACGAGGAGAAAAGATATGGATAATTATAAAGTCGGAGCACATAAGTATTTTTTATATGGAGCACAAGAATATTTTTTTGATAAAGATTGTAAGATAGAAAATAAAAAAATGCAAAGTATAAGAGGATTACTGAATGATTATATAAATTTAGAAATGAATATAAAATTAAATAGTAGCGATAGTAGAAAATTGTTAAAGGGAAAAAAGGCATTGTTGGAAAGCATATTGTTTAATATCTCCAATTCACCCTTATCAAAAGATAAAGAATTTTCAAATGATATTAAGTCAATTCAAAAGCTTATAAAAAATGGAATTAATGAATTGAAATCAAATGATGATAAGGGAAAGGATAAGGCAAACAGACTGTTGTTTAATTGTATAAGTTCATTTAATAAAAGAATAAGGAATCATAATATATTGAATGGCTATATTGATATACACAATGCATATGATACAAGATTTAAAGATGTTGAAATTCTTTTGGATTGTTATGTTAGTGAATTACTTTATGAAGGATATTCTTTATCATATTTAAAAGAATGGTATAAGAGTAATTTTAGTAATGATGTTATTAATAATGCTAAACAAGAAATAGAATTGGAAAGTCTTATAGAGAAATTTAAAGAACTATCTAAAAATAGTGATAAACAACATGATATAATAATAAGTATTAATTTACCAGAAAGTTTTAAAAAGCAACTTATTAAAGACGGGAATAAAAGAATAAAAAATATCGAATATAATTATATAGAAGAATTTGTAATACCGAACGATAAAAGATTTAAAGTTACAGCTAAATCCATTTACCTTAAGTCAACTATTATAGCATGTGATGAAATCAAAGCGATAGAAATTATGACGAGTACAATTGAAAATTATATTGAAGTATATAAAGCATTAGATACTTCAATTGGAACAATGCCTATAACAGGATGCTATACAAATCGAGTAATTGATTTAAGGGATGCTAAAGAATATACAAAAGATATAAATTATAGAGAATTAGAAGATATACAGGAATTTATTGAATTAAGAGAAAAGTATAGCAATAAAGCAAATAAAGGAGTAGCTATTAATGATATAGAAAGAGTAATTAATATTGAACAAAAACTATCTAATGATACGTCTGAAAATCGACTATTAAATGCATGGAGTGCATTAGAAAATATACTTAGATTTTATGACTCCACATCAATAATTGGGAAAATAAATGAAATAATTCCTAAACTTATAGTTATGTATTCAATTAAGCGAGAAATGAATAATTTATGGGACAAAATATTACCTTTAATAAACAAAAATAAAATAGATATAGAAGAGTTGCGAAAATGTAAGTCCGTTAATAATCCAAGAAAATATGATAAAGAAAAATTTGCACTATTTCTAATGAATGAAAAAACTGGCGGAATATTATATGAAAAAACTAAATCTAATGTATCTATAAATAAAAGTGTTATTGATTTAAATGGATGGTTAAAGAATCCTAAATTGTTGTTAGAAAAAATTAAATTTGATGAAGAAGCAATAAGACATAATATTACAACAATTTATAGATTAAGAAATGACTTAGTTCATAATGGAGGAATTTTTGATAGAAATATTGAAAATAGAATATTTACACTAAGATATTATATAAATTGTATTTTGGGAACATTAATACATCATATAAAGCGTAATCCAGAATTAACTATAGAAGAAATATTAAATTCAATAACTCTAACTTACGAAAAATATATAGAAAATATTGGAAATATTAATAAAAAAATAGAAGATATAGATGAGGAACAAGAAAAATGCAAAAATAAGAATAATGATTTAAGAGCTAAAAAAGAAAAAGCTATTTCAGAATTTGGAATAGAAAATATTGCGTATGTAAAATATCTATACATATAACTTAGAAATGAAATTGAAATGGGTGTTCTATTGAACTTATGATAAAATTAATATTATAAAACTGGACCATAGAGGTGAAAAATATAATGGAATATAAATCAACTATTAAGTCTAGACCATATTTGTATAAAGAGACTAAAAAGGCTGCAATACTTATAAATAAGGGACTAGTGGTGGAAAATATAAAAAATGAATCATTAGAAAATAATATATTTCAATTAGAAAGTGAAGCTAGAAAGAGGGAAGTTGCCTCAATAATTGTTGCTAGATTAAAAGCAGTAGATAAATTCGTTATAGATAAAATAGAAAATAGTAATATAGAAACTTCAAAGATTTTAGTATTATATGCAATAATTAAAACAGATAGATTATTTTTTGAATTTATAAATGAGGTATATAAAGAAAAGGTTTTATTAAAGGATTTATTTATAAGAGATAAAGATTTCAATATATTTTTTCAAAATAAAATGGAGCAAAGTGAGAAAGTTGCATCTTGGACAGAGTATACCTTTAAAAAGTTAAAACAGGTTTACATAAGAATACTTTTTGAAAGTGGACTTATATTAAATCAAAAAGGTGATAGAGAGATTAAAGTTCCTATAATTGATAGTGAAGTTAAGGAATATTTATATAGTATTGGAGATAAAGTATATCTTAATGCCATACTTGGAATAGTAGAGTAGCAATGAATGGTGGTGAAAGAAGTGAAGGATATATATAAGAGATTAGATGAAATTATACCTAAGATAGTAGATCCTAAGTTTAGAGAAAATAAAGGACTAGGGAATGAAATTGGCTTTTATGTATTTGATTATAATCCAAATGAAGAGTTCTTAATTAGAGATAGAGTAAGATTTATAAAAGAAAAGGTTAAGTCTGCATATGGATTA
>CAMNZV010000151.1 GCA_946575275.1 uncultured Clostridium sp.
GACAAGTTTTTTAGTTCGAATTTTAATATAGATGCTAAATCAGATAGAATGGGATATAGATTATGGGGAGAAAAAATAAAGCTTAAAGAAAAGGTAGAAATCATATCTGAAGAGGTTTCACTAGGTACTATTCAAATTCCACCAGATGGAAATCCAATTATACTTCTAGCAGATAGACAAACAGTTGGAGGTTATCCTAAAATAGCTCATGTGGCATCTGTTGATATTCAAAAGCTAGTTCAACTTAAAACCAATAATACAATTAAATTCAAAAAAATAACTTTAAGAGAAGCAGAACAATTATACTTTCAAAGAGAAAGAGATATTATAAAACTAAAAAAAGTTATAGAAATATAAGAAGGTGTTTATATGATAAAGTCAATAATACTAGGAATACTGGCATCTTTGTTTTTTTCATTTACATTTATACTAAATAAACAAATGAATATTTCTGGTGGTAGTTGGGCTTGGAGTTCTTCCTTAAGATATATATTTATGTTAATAATTTTATTTGTTATCATGCTTGCTAAAAAACAATTAAAGGCTGTATTAAATCATATAGCAAAGGATTCTAGGAAATGGATAGTTTGGAGTACGGTAGGATTTGGAATGTTTTATACACCGTTATGTTTTGCATCAGCATATGGGGCTTCATGGCTTGTTGCTGGTACATGGCAAGTTACAATAATTGCAGGTGCACTAATGTCACCCTTATTTTTTAAAACCATTAACACCAATAATGGCACTATGAAAATAAGAAATAAAATTCCATCAAAATATTTAATAGTGTCTTTAATAATATTACTTGGAATATTTTTAATGATATTTGAAGAAGCTAGTAATGTATCTATATTTCAAACATTATTAGTAATAATCCCTATTATTATAGCGGCTTTTGCCTATCCATTAGGAAATCGTAAAATGATTGAAGTTTGTAACAATGAATTAACAACAATTCAAAGAGTATTTGGAATGACTTTATGCAGTATGCCTTTTTGGTTAATAATATCAATATATGGAGGAATTTTCTCTGGACTGCCAAATAGAGGACAAGTATTACAATCCTTTATAGTTGCAGTATTTTCAGGGATTTTTGCTACAATACTATTTTTCAAAGCAACTGATATTGTAAGTGGGGATGTACATAAATTAGCAGTAGTAGAATCAACCCAATCTTTAGAGGTAGTATTTACACTTATTGGAGGTATATTTATATTTCATGATAAGATGCCAACCTTATTGAGTCTTATAGGGATATTTCTTGTAATTGTAGGAATGATAATAAATTGTATTCCTAAAGATTAGAACATAATTTTTAGGACTCTTTAAATAAAAGTATATATATAAAATTTAGAGGCTTTCACATAGAAAGCCTCTAATTAGTTTTATTAAAATATTTCTTTATAGCTTCAAAGCTTTCAGTGCTTATTACGTGTTCAATTCGACAAGCATCCTGGGACGCTATATCAGGACTTACACCAAAGGATTCTAATAGATTTGATAGGAAGGTATGCTTTTCATAAACCTTCTCTGCTAAGTACCTTCCAGAATCAGTTAGCTCAATGAATCCTTCCTTAGTTACAGTTATATAGTCCTTTTCACGAAGGTTTTTCATTGCAACACTTACGCTAGATTTTTTAAAGTTAAGTTCAGTTGCAATATCAATTGATCTAACCTCAGGCAAAGTATTACTTAATATTAAAATTGTTTCCAAATAATTTTCAAGGGATTCATTTGTTTTCACATAAAAACCTTCTTTCATTTAAAGCTTACTTAATTAAAGTATAGCATAAGCTGAAATCTACATCAAATTCACAGAGCAATTGATAAAAATTATCAATTACTACTAGACAAATTCCAAAAAATAGATTAGACTTTTACTAGAAGGTTAGTTTAAACTAACTGCAACGTATTATGTATTTAGTTTAATATGAAAGGTGCTAAAAAAATGAGTATTGTAATAATCGCTGACTACTCTGCACAAACTAAAGTTTGGCAGGTTCTGACTTATAGGACTTCACTTAGAGGATTGCTTGTAATCTTCTATATTCAATTAAATTAATTGTTATTAACTCAATTGAATTAGACCAAGCATACATACCTAAGGTATATTCCTATATTTACTTGTTTATAATGCTTACTATATTTTATTGTAATAGTACCATTGTACATTTTACATTATAGGGTTGTAGCTAACCCTATTTTATATTTATAATTTTAAACTATTTTCTTTATTCCTAAACTCTTAGGATATTTTCTTTCATCTTTACTCATTTTTTCTATTAATTCATTATGTTTTGTTTTAAATTCATTATAATTATTTACACAGTCTATTCTATCACATTCTTTCAAGTTTTCTTTATATATTTATCTTCTATTTGATTATATTGACTTGCTTTAAAGGTTATCGTATTTACTTTATTTAAACTTAAATTCTGATATTTTAGTTTTCTATTTATTATTGTTAACAACATACCTGGTGCTTTATTATTTAAACTTTTCCCAAAACGTTTTTTCTTATTAAATCTACCAGTATTTTTATTAATAGTAGTTTCTTTAGAACGTTTTTGAAGTGCATTAAATCTCATTGTTTCCACATAAACCATATTTCCTAAACTAAGTATTTCATTACTTAATTTATTGTGTTCTAATCGTATTAAGTTAGATTTTAGCCTATATAAATTTTTAAGTTTAAATAATAATTTATAATAATTTTTGCTATAAACCCATTTTAATTTAAGACCTCTTTTTACAGTACCATCTACATTAAAGTTAAATGGGTTTGTAGCTCTTTTAGAGCGTTCTATTTTTCTTTGAAGCAAATATATATCCTTTTCATATTTATTTGAATTAGGAGCTAACTCCTGTAATATAACTTTATCTTGTGAACATACTGCAATAGTTGATGTTCCTATATCTATACCAACTTTATTATTAGGACTTACAGTATGTCTAAAAGAACCATCATTATTTCTTTTAGCAGGAGGTACACCTTCCATAATTAATTGAAGAAAATACTTATTGCTATTTTTTTATTCTTTTCTTGAATAGACAATTTGTTAAACTTATTCCTTTGATAAATAGGGTAATCTTTTTTAGATTCCGCGAATCTAAATTTAATGCCCATTTTATTGTCTTTTCCTTCAAGATAAATTAATCCTCCATGATTTTTAAAATGAAGTTTTTTACCTTTTATATAAAGAACATCTTCAATAGCTTTATAAACAGTTGAAGATATTTTTTGACAAGTATTAACATCAATATTTTCTTTATACATTTGTCTTTGAACATTAGTATATGACTGCAATTGATATTCAGTTAGTGAATAGTTGATTTTAATTAACTTAAAAGATTTGAATAAAGTTTAATATTATCATTATCATTTAATTCTTTATATTCTAAATATTTTTTTAAAGTTTGCTTGTAAGTTTTATTGTTTCTCATTTCTTTAAGTTGTTTAATAGCAAACTTCAAAGTAGAGTTATACATCTTACGAGCAATTTCAAATCTTTTATTTAAAATAAACTCTGATTTTAAAGATGTATTAAGTTTTAATTCTATTATAAAAGAATTTGTTTTAGATTTTTTAGTCATAAGATGAACCTCCTTTTATATTTGGAGCAAAAAATAACATGATATTGACAACTATATATTAAATGAAAAGTATTTTTATATTTCTTGTTTTCATTAGATATGTTCATACTTTTCTAACTCCTTTATTAGATATATTGTATAATAGTATTCTGTCATATATTAAGAAAAATATTCAATAAAAATAGAATAAATTCCCCTGCACAACCTAAAGGTTGTCAGCTCCCTTGAGCAAAATCCTGTGGACACGATAGAATGGTTTGTGAATATAAAAGGATTTGTAAAAATTATAATTGTAAGGCAAAAATATTTACACAAATGCCAAATAATTTAAAAAAGCAAATAGGGAGCCCTGACTTATTAGTGGTATTTACGTCTACAGTATCACATAAAATGCTACAGTGTGCATTATCTAAAACAGATGTAAGTGAAGCTGAATTAATACGATGTCATCAAAGTAGTGGAACGGCTTTAAAAAAGATATTGGACTGTAAATTTTGCGCATAAATATAGTTAAAATTATGTATATTAATGAAGAATTGTCGTATAATAGCTTTATTTGACACAGAAACTTTTTGGTTTTATTATTAAGTAGTAGAATAAATAGTAAAATTAAAGAAGTTTAAAGGAAGGTTTATTGATATGACAACATTAATTAACAAAATGAAGGATATGAAAATAAGACTAAGAATAGCATTATTGCCAGCTGTTGCATTGCTGTTTTTGACCATACAATTTATTGTAGCAATGGTGACTAACAACAAAATTCTAATGACAATTGTATATATTACTGCATCAATAACTGGATATTTAGTGTCAAGAATAATTTCTAGATCTATTGTAATTAAAATAAATGGGGTAAAAGAACCTCTAGAGGAAATTGCATCTGGAAATTTAAAGGTTAAGATTAAGGACGAAATTAAAACTAAGGATCAATTTGGAGACTTAGCAATATCCATTGAAAAAACTTTAAATCAGTTAAATTTATATAGCGGATATATTAATGAAATTACAGAACTTTTGTCTAAGCTTGCAGATGGAAAAATGAAGTTAGAAATAAAAAGTTCATTTGATGGTGAGTTTGCAAAGATTAAAGAGGCAATGTTAACTATTTCATCTTCATTAAACTCAACAATTTCAACTATAGAAACATCCTCAAAAATTGTTACTGATAAATCGGAAGTGGTGTATACATCAGCAAATAAGCTTTCAGAGGGGGCATCAGATCAGTCAAGTTCAATAGAAGAACTTACAGCATCTATTTCAGAAATCTCCCATGAAGTTTCAAACAATGCTAAAAATGCTTATAATGCTAGGGATAAAGTTATAGGAATGTATGACACTGTAAATAAAAACAATACTGAAATTCAAGCCCTTCTAAAGGCTATGGACGAAATAAAAGTTTCAACAAATGAGATTGTAAAGATTATACAAACAATTGAGAA
>CAMNZV010000152.1 GCA_946575275.1 uncultured Clostridium sp.
AGTAGCATTAATACCTTGATTATACTTTATATGTATAAAGTACAATATTTGCATATGATAAATATGGATATATTAGTTGTAGAAGAAATTCAAGGACTATCAGTAAGTATTGCTGTAACTTTGTCTATTCCAATAACAGCATTTATAGCCTCAAGGGTTTATGGAAAAGTAAGGAGTTAGCATATATAGATTGCTCAATTTGTACCCCTACAATTTACAATTAATATATATTATGATATTGTAATAAAAAACATAATTGATTTTGGAGTTGAGTAACATGAATAATAAATTTGTATATACTCCAGGTCCTACAAATGTTAGAGAAAATGTAAGACTTGAGAGAAGCAAGGAAACAACAAATCCGGATGTAGACTTGGATTTTGTAGAATTTTACAGAAATACTTGCGAGAAAATAGGGGAAATTATAAATACTAAAAATTCAGTTTATATATTAAGTGGTGAAGGTATTTTAGGTCTTGAGGCTGCATGTGCTTCTTTAACTGAAAAAGGGGACAGAGTTCTTGTAATTGAAAATGGAATATTTGGGAGAGGTTTTAATGAATTTATAGAGATGTACGGTGGAAAAGTTGTATATTTTTCTGGTGATTATTCTAAATCTATTGATATAAATAAATTAAATAACTTTTTAAATATGGATAGTGATTTTAAATATGCAACAGTGGTTCATTGTGATACTCCAACTGGTATGTTAAATGATGTAGGTGCAATTTGTCAATTATTAAAGGAATATGGAATACTAACAGTAGTTGATTCTGTTGCTGCTATGGTTGGTGAAGATATTAAGGTTGATGATTGGAAAATTGATATAGCATGTGGTGGATCACAAAAAGCCTTTTCAGCTCCAGTTGGATTAACTATGGTAAGTGTTAGTGATGAAGCAAAAAAAGCTATGGATAATAGAAAAACAAAGATAGTAGGCTTTTATTGTAATTTAAATATATGGAGAAATTATTATGAGGATAAGTGGTTTCCCTATACAATGCCTATTAGTGATATTATGGGACTTAGTATAGCTTGTGATAATATATTAAATGAAGGCAAAGATAATATTATTAAAAGACATAAAATAATAGGAGAAGCAGTTAGAGAATCTACAAAAGAATTTGGACTGGAATTATTTCTTGAAAGTGGATTTTCAAATACTGTAACTGTTATAAAAATCCCTGACTTTATAGGTGCAATAAATCTACAAAGGCATATAAAGGATAAATACAATGTTATATTAGCTACTTCCTTATATCCTTATGAGGATAAGGTTATAAGAATTGGTCATATGGGTGAAAATGCTAATATAAACCAAACATTAGTTGCATTAAATGCTTTGGAAAATGGGCTAAAAGATTTAGGGTTTAAAACCGAAAAGAGTTTAGTTAAATTATTTATGAAAAAGATTCAAAATTCACATTAGTGAACTTTGAATCTTTAAGAATTTATTTAATAATATTATGGTCTTTTAATAATTTTTCAATAACAGTTCCATTAATAAAATGAAGTAGTGGTTTTTTTAATAAATTTAAAGGCCCTGGTAATTCAATATCTAATGGAGATTTACCGTCCATAAGCTTTACACTACTATCAAGTAATTCACGTATATCATATACACTTCCCCATACTTCCGGAACTCCTCTGTCAACACCAAGCAAACCATATACAGCTTCCATAGCTGTTCTTACTGAATACTCTGTAGTAAAGACAGTATCTCTTGGTGTTTGCGCAAATTGTCCAAGGAAGGCAAAATTAACACAGCCATCAGGAATAACGTCAGGCCTGTCACCCTTAGTTCTTGGCATGAAGAATGCTGTAATATAAGGCATCATAGTGGGAACACAAACTGCACTCTTTTCAGCTAATTCATCTATTTGGCTTATTGGAACTCCCATATGATATAGCCATTCTTTTGTAATCTCCATTCCTGTACAATCTTTCATTGGCTTTTTGACATAATCTCCAGGCACATCTGTAAACAAACCATATACCCATACACATACCTTGTTTTTATCCTGTTCTTTAAACTGTCCTTGTCTGTTAATGGTCCAGCTAAGTAGCCAAGAGGAATCAGTACAACTTACAATACCACCAGTTACAACCTTACCACTTTTAGGATCTCTTTTACATATGTTACTTATGTATGGAAGGATATTATCGTCTAAAGTTGTAATTGTAGCAGATTCCCAGTTGGTTTTCTTAATATCTGAACAGAATTTTTCTGGATGACCAAAAGAAGGGTCTTGCTTTGCGATGTTTTTCCATAAGTTCCAACTTCCACTTGTTCTAACTTCTGCATCACCATTAGGTGCATGATTTTGATCCCCATAAATAGTACCTTCAGTACAACTTCCATTGGTAACAAATACAAGGTCATTTTCTGTAAGTACAATTCCTTTTTCTATGCCTTTTACCTTACATTCGATAGCCTTAGCAACTTTTTTATTATTAGAAATTTCAAAAATTACATTTGTTACTTCTGTATTAAATTCAAAATTAACACCAGCATTTTCAAGATATTTTTGCATAGGTAAAATCAATGATTCATATTGGTTAAACTTAGTGAATTTTAAAGCACTAAAATCAGGTAGTCCTGAAATGTGATGTATAAATCTTTGAAAATATAATTTCATTTCCAATGCACTATGCCAGTTTTCAAATGCAAACATAGTTCTCCAGTATAGCCAAAATGTAGAGTTAAATACTTCATCACTAAATACATCTTCAATAGTTTTGTCATATAAATCTTCATCCTTTGTCATGAATAGTTTCATGATTTCCATACAGCCCTTTTGACTTAGGTTAAATTTTCCATCAGTTTTTGCATCTATACCTTGTTCTTTTGTTGCACGACATAATGAATAATTAGGATCTTCTTTATTTAACCAATAAAATTCATCTAAAACAGAGGCACCTGGAATTTCAAGTGAAGGAATGCTATGAAACAAATCCCATAAACACTCAAAGTGATTTTCCATTTCACGTCCGCCTCTCATTATATAACCTTTAGTTGCATCTAAAATACCATCACAGGCACCACCGGCTATGTCCATTGCTTCAAGTATATGAATATTAGAGCCTGGCATTTGTCCATCACGTACAAGGAAGCATGCAGTTGAAAGAGCTGCAAGACCACTACCTACAATATATGCATTTTTATTATCAACGCCTTCAGGTTTCTTTGGCTTTGCAAATGCTTCATAATTACCATTTGTATAATAAATACCTTTGCTATTTTTATCATGCTTACCAAGTTCGGTATTTCTATAATTAGATTCTTCAATTTTATCTGTATCTGTACCATTTGAGACTTTCTTTTTAATTGCAAGAGCAGTTGCACCTGCGCCAGCTACGGAAGCAGCTAAAAGGGCTAATTTCAATTTATTATTTTTCTTTGACATAATAAAACCACCTTTCAATATAAAACAAAAAACGACATTAATTATTATTACTATAGTTTTATTTTATCTCTTTTTTATTTTAATTCAATTTACAAAACAGGCAAGATGATAAAAAACTAATCATCTTGCCTGTTTTGATAAAAATTATGTATAGAATTTTTAATATTGCCATTAAGTAAAATACTTATTTTATTTACTATAATATTGACATCTTCTATCATGCCATTTTTAATCCAATCTAGCATGATACCAACAAAGCTATATTTATAAAAATCTGCTATAAATTGCATGTTTTTGCTGGAAATTGGAGTGGTTGTTGCTTGTTCTTTAACAACATCTTCCAATAGGCCAAAGGTTAGTTCATACAAATAGCTTTCTATTTGTTCTTTACTAATAGAATGGTAAACATTTAATATGAAAGGTTTATTTTCATAAACAGCTTCAAATATTTGTAATAGGCCTTCTTGCCAAGTTGAATATGTTTTTTTTCCTTCTAAGGCCTTTATACCATCTTCTTTGCAACTCCATTCAACTAAATCGTAAATGTCCTTGAAATGATAATAAAAGGCCATTCGGCTAATACCACAATCTGAAGTTAAATCATTTATGGTAATTTTATCAAGGGGTTTTAATAAAAGAAACTTTTTTAAGGAATTTTCCAATTGCTTTTTTGTGGAATTCGACATAATATAGTCTCCTTAAATTATTTTACAAAGAGTAAATAGCAGTAACCCATTCATTACTTTGGTATTTTTCTATAGCTTTAAAATTATTATCTAAGATAAAAGCATTTATTTTTTCAAAACTCCATTCAACTAATCCTGATACAAGCAAATTCCCATTGCTTTTAAGGTGTTTTTTTATAAAGTCAATAAATAATTCAGTTTCTTCTCCACCAATATTTATATAAATCCAATCATATTTTTCTTTGAAATTAATATTTTCAGTTAGAACATCTGAAACAACCACTTCAATGTTTTTTAAATTGTTCAATGAAGCATTAAGATTAACTTCTTCGGTTACATCACGAATATCAATTGCAGTAACAAGATTAGCATGTTTTATTGCTGTTGCAATAGATAAAATACCGGAACCTGTACCAATATCCATTACATTCATATTCGAAAAATCCTTAGATAAGATTATTTTTAATAAATCCTGTGTTGTTTCATGAAGCCCTGTACCAAAAGCCCCTTGGGAGATAAAATTAATCTTTTTCTTTCCTTCTGGTATGTCATCATCTGGGGATGCAAGTACCCAAGTATCATCAATTTCTATAGAAGGTATGTAAAAATCGTCATAGTCATCATCTTCTTCATAAATGTAAAAGCATTCTTCGTTTATTATAGAATCAATTTTTTCTTTAAAGTTTTTAAGATCATCCCTGTCACCTGTATAAGCAACCTTTAAGGTTGTAGGTTCATCATCCTTTTCAACATATCCATAACCATTATCATCAGTTGTTATTTCTAAGGGGCTTTCATAAAAAACATCAAAGATATCATTTATTTGTAAGCTTTCTATAATATTATCAACTGTATTTAATGGCATTTTATAACATAAAATAAACATAAAATCCTCCTTGTAATTTAGTTAACTATAATATTAT
>CAMNZV010000153.1 GCA_946575275.1 uncultured Clostridium sp.
TAGATATTATATATCCTATTAATTATGGATATATTCCAGGTGTTTTAGGTGGAGATGGAGAGGAATTAGATGTTTATCTTCTTGGAGTAGATAAACCTGTAAAGGAATATATAGCTCGTGTTATAGGTATTGTTCATCGTCATAATGATGTGGAAGATAAACTTGTAGCTGCACCTGAGGGGATGAATTTTACCCAAATGGAAATCAAAGAAGCGGTACATTTTCAGGAACAATATTACCATAGCGAAATAGAAGTTATTTAACCAGAACATCCAACTTCTTACTAAAGGAGCAATTGTATTACGTCACAAAATGGTTTGGGCTCAGATGACAAAGTTAAATAAGACAAATTTATTGGTTCGTTAAGTAGTAAAAATTTTACTCAGCCAGGAATAGCAATTAGTAGACTACCCCTAATACAGGAAAAGAATCAAATTCAGAGAAATTATTATGCCTTTTGGAAGAAGGATAGAGATAAAGAGGATGTTAGGGATTTTGCAGAAATACTAAGAAGAATACTTATAAAATAAGAAAATAAGACACCTTTATAAATTTGTGATTTATAAAGGTGTTTTTTTAAAACTTAAAAATCACATAAGTAAAACTTATGCAAGTCATTAGTAAGTGAAATTGCTCTTATGTGTTGTGAAAAATATAATAATATTACAAAAGAAAAGGAGTGTCCTTAGTAGACTTTGTAATGGCACTTATTATAAGTATTTTTGCAGCATTAGCTACAGGTGGATCTGTAATAGCTGGGCAGTATCTTGGTAGAAGAGATGTTGATAATGCAAAAAAGGTATCAAATCAAATGATAAAGAGAATCCTTAATATTGGAGCACCTTTTGGGTTTGAAAATGGAATGTTTTATTTGGGAAGACTTGTAGTTTTAAGCATTGTATCATTATTTGGAACTGCCTCTATTGCAGCAAATTCAATTTCTGGGAATATTGTAATGTTTGAAGTTATTCCAGGTGTGGCTATGAACCTTGGACTTTCAGTTATTATTGCAAGATGTATTGGTGCAGGTGACTATGAGCAGGCGAAGTACTATAAAAAGAAAGTAAGAAAAATTGTTCATGTTAGCTTTATTATTAGTTCTATCATTGTAATTGCATCTATGATTTTTTGTAGAATAGCACTTTCATATGTATTTGATTTAGAATTTCATATGGGAATGCTTGGAACATGGGCAGCAATGTTTGTTGACTGGATTGATAAAGCTATTATTTATGAGTGGCATTATAAAAAGGATAAGTGGACAAAATTTAAAGCAATATAAATTATTATTCCTAGAGAGCTATGATTTTACAGGGAAAAGAATTCTTCCATTGTGCACTAATGAAGGAAGTGGATTATCTTCATCTATATATAATCTTGCTAATTAGGATTTAGAAAAATCAGCGTAAAAGATTCTCAGGTTGTATATCCCCCTATTATTTAAATTAACAACTCATATGGGCAAAGATCTCTTGTCTGGCCAATAATTCTAGCAATATCATCTGGAGATTCTACGCCGCCCTTTTTTATCCAAAGTAAAATAATTGATGTTACACTACTAATTAAAATTTCATTAGCATAATCGCTTGGTAATCCATTCATAGATAGACTTAGATTGTCAGATAGATGTACCCTGGATTCTATTAATTTTATTAGAACAGCTTTAAATTTTTCTACAAAAGCTGGGTCACCCCCACTACCTGCTAAAGCCATTATAAATTCAAAATCCTCCTTCACATAATAAAGGGCATTTAAAATTGATGAATAAGGAATTATTTCTATGGGATTATTTAAATAGTTTTCTGAATCCTTTAATAAAATCTCAGTAAGATCACTGATTATTTCATTTTCTAATTTCTCTAATAAATCATATTTATCAAGATAATGCAAATAGAAGGTTCCTCTATTGATATTTGCCAATCTAGTTATATCACTTACTGTTAATGAATTTAGGCCCTTATCTATAAGAAGCTTTGTAAAAATCTTTTTAATTGTAGCTTTAGTTTGGGTTTTTCTTTTGGTGGTCATTATATTTTCCCCCTTAAATAAACATATTTAGAAAAGTGATTATTGATTATACAATATAGATATTATAAAATGAATTTAAAATTAAATCAACGTGATGTTCATTTAATTTCAAATAAAGTAAGAAAGGAGAAAAAAATGAGTTATATTGAAATGATTAATAGCTATAAGCGTTATAAAACTGGTGATACAGAGATAATTGCTAATAATGATGTAAGCTTTTCAATTGAACAAGGAGAATTAGTTGTTATTTTAGGATCATCTGGTGCAGGTAAATCTACTGTACTTAATATTCTTGGTGGAATGGATACAAATGATGGTGGAAAGGTGATTATAGATGGAAAGGATATTTCTAATTATAGTCCTAAGCAGCTAACAACTTATAGGCGTAATGATGTTGGCTTTATATTTCAGTTTTATAATTTGGTTTCAAATCTTACAGCTAAAGAAAATGTTGAATTAGCTTCAGAAATTGTTAATGAGGCTAGAGATTCTGTTGAGGTATTAAAGGAGGTTGGTTTAGGAAATAGAATAAATAATTTTCCAGCGCAACTTTCAGGAGGTGAACAGCAACGTGTAGCTATTGCTAGAGCAGTGGCTAAAAATCCCAAAATATTGCTTTGTGATGAGCCTACTGGAGCCCTTGATTATAATACAGGAAAACAGGTTCTTCAGATACTTCAGGATATGAGTAGAAAGCAGGGGGCAACTGTTATTATTGTTACTCATAATGCAGCTATTGCACCAATTGCTCATAGGGTAATATATATGCATGATGCAAAGGTTAAAAAAATTGATATCAATTCAAACCCTAAAGAAATTGCTGACATTGAATGGTAGGTGATGTGGATGAAAAAGAAAATTTTATGGAAGGATATTAATAAAGCATTTTCTAATTCATGGGGAAGGTTCTTTTCAATTATGATGCTAATGGCTTTAGGATCTTTTGCCTTGGTAGGGTTATTTGTAACTGGACCAGATATGAGGGAAACTGGGAGAAATTATTTTAAGGATCTTAATACTGCTGATTTAACAATTATTGGGGATTATGGGATTAATGATGCTGATAAAGACATTATTGAAAAAACCAGTGGAATTAAGGAAGTTGAATATATTTATCTAAAGGATGTTGTTGCTAATAATACTAATATAAGCTTTAGAATATTTTCTATGCCTAAGGCAGTTTCAAAATATGAAGTAGTTGAAGGTAAAATGCCAACAATGGAGGATGAAATTGCTATTGATAGTGCGTATAGTAAGGATTACAAAATAGGAGATAATATAGCCTTCACTGAAAAAGCTGATATTAATGGGGATACAATTTTAAAGAATCATGTTTTTAAAATTGTTGGATACATTAATTCAGGAGAGATTTTATCTAGCTTGAATCGTGGACAAACTACTGCTGGAACAGGTGAATTAAATAGCTTTGCAGTTGTTAATGATGAGGTTTTTGATTCAGAGGTATATATGATGACCAGGCTTACCTTTAATGATACTGAAGGAATTGACCAATATAGTGATGAATATTCAAATCTTATTCTAAAACATAAGGAAGATTTATCAAAGCTATTAGAAAATCAGCCTGAAATAAGAATGGCTTCAATTAAGGAAGAATATACAATTCCTATAGACAATGGTGAAAGGCAATTAGATGAAGCTAAGAAACAATTAGAGGATACTAGAACTCAGTTAAATGAAGCTAATAGTCAACTTGAATTAGCTAAAAATAAAATTAATGAGAATGAGTTCAAACTAAATAATGGGCAAATTACAATTAAAAATAGTGAAGTGAAAATAGCTGAAAATGAGATAATCTTAAGTCAGAAGAAATCTGAATATGATAGTGCTATTAATGAACTTGCAGTTAAGAAGGAACAATTAGAAGCAGGTAAAGCTGAAATTACTAGCAAGCAAAATGAAGTAAATGAAATTAAAAACCAGCTTGAAGGTGGAAAACAACAATATAAAGAAGGTATTGAATCTTTAAATGTAGGTATAAGTAAAATTGAATTAGCATTAAATAATCAAAACATTAGTGAATTAGAAAAAGAAGCATTTAAGCAGCTGCTAATTGGATATAAAGGACAGTTAGAACAAACGCAAAATGAATATAATACCTTTATTGAAGATATCTATAATCCAGGTATTGCTAAGGTAAATGAGGCACAAAATCAGATTGATATAAAAAATAAAGAATTACAAAATGGTAAGGATGCTATAATTCAGGCAGAGGAGGAGCTAAAATCAGCTAAGTATAAGCTTGATGAAGGAAATGTAGAATTAAATCAGGCAAAACAACAATTAACAAATGGGAAAAGTGAATATAATACAGGTATAAGAGAGCTTGAAGCTGCCAAAAATCAACTTTCTTTCAAGGAAACAGAATACAATGAAAAATTACAAGAATTTCAAGAAAAGGAAGACCTAGCTGAGAAAGAAATTAAAGAAAGTGAAGAAAAGCTCAATAAGGGAAGAATGGAAATTGAGAATTTAACAATTCCAGTGTACTCATTAAATAGTCCAAGAGAAATTCCAGGAAGTGAAGGATACAAGATTTATGATACTGTTTCAGCTATTGTAGATTCCCTAGCAAAGGTTTTCCCAATATTTTTATATTTGGTGGCAGCTTTAGTAACTTTAACAACAATGACACGTTTTGTTGATGAAGAAAGAGTGAATTCAGGAATTTTAAAAGCATTAGGCTATGATGATAATGATGTTATAAAAAAGTTTGTAATTTATGGTGCTATTTCTGGAATGCTTGGTACTACCATAGGAATAGCTCTAGGACATACGTTATTACCTTATATTGTTTATAATGCTTATAAAATAGGATTCACAGTACCAAAAATCCAATTACATTTTAATTTAGAAATTACAATAATTGCTGTTATTTTATCTATTATTAGTGCAGTTATTCCTGCTTTAATAGTAGCAAGAAAAGAATTAAAAGATAAGCCATCAAGCTTATT
>CAMNZV010000154.1 GCA_946575275.1 uncultured Clostridium sp.
TCCCTTGTAAAATTCAAGTTTTTCTTTTAGCTCTTTTATCTTTAATCTTCCATTTTTATCTATACCAACATAATCTACCTTGCATGCCTTCCTCCATGGCAAATCATTAGAATGGTGTTCCATTCTAGTTGATAAAACTATATCCTCTTTACTATTAATTAAAATTCTTGATAATTTGTTTATACCATCTGTTGTATTATTTACATATATTACATTATACTTTTCTTTATTTTTTATATTAAAAAAATCTAATAAGAAGTCTCTGCTCTCATTATATACTTTAGTTGTAAATTCAGCTTTTTGACCTGCACCCCTACCAATAGATCCATAGTAATTACTATATTCTTCAATACTTTCAACAACTCTTTGAAGAGGAGGTGTAGTGGCTGCATTATCAAAATTAATTGATCTTACTTTCTCATTTGTACTAAGTTTAACTTCACTATCAATTCCAAGTAATTCTCCCATTATATCCCCTCCACTATACACTATATTCTGAAAATATTACAAAGGTGAATAATAGTTCTATAAGAATTTATATTAACATATACCTATATAAAATACTCCATGGAGGATGTTCATGATAGATAATGATATGAATTTTGTTCCTTTTAATAATAATACTAATAACTCTAGAAATAGAGTGATTTCAGGTTGGATTCCAATTACAATATATAAAGATGAAGAATTTAGCCAAAATACTAATATGAATAACTTAATACCAAATGAAAATAATATTCCAAATATACAAGAAGGTCTATTTCAATATAATAACAATGGAAATTCAACCTACGATACCATTAATGCACTTAGGGAGTTTGACTTGGATTTAGATGAGGATACAGATTTAGTGAGAGTTAATAATAATGACATTGACAAAATATTTAATGATATTGAAAAAAATTATCCTGGTACCTTTGCCCTATTAAGGTCTTATAATGTACCCTATCCAATAGCCAAATTATTAATTAGACGTACAATTAAATTATCCTTAACTTATTGCAAAAAAAGAGAGGAGGAATAGCTTTGCTCCTTTTTAGAGAATCACTCCCTAATTTGAATGGAAATATTAGAATATTACATGCTGCACCTGGTATTTCAAATGTTGATGTATATCTTGATGGTGATCTACTTATTAATGATTTAGCTTTTAGTAAGTATACAAATTATATCAAATTATCACCCGGGAAATATTCAATAACAATATTTACATCTGGAACAAATGATAATCCTATTTTAACTTCAGAAATAGAACTTATACCTAATACTAATATAACCTTTAGTATTGTGTTTCTTGAAAATAAATTCATTTTATTTAAACTAGAAGATTATTTAACAACATCTAATGAAGAATTATCTTACTTAAGATTTATAAATCTATCTCCTAATGGACCATTATTATCTGTATCTCTTCCAAATGGAAATACTTTAATTTCTGGTATAGAATACCTAGAAACCATTGGATATTACAGCCTGTCCCCAGGTATTTATAATTTTATTTTAACTGCAACAAATGACAAGTTATTTGAAAGGCACTTAAATCCAATGGAACTTAAGAATAGTACTTTTACAACAGTTTATGTTATAGGTCTAGTAAATAATATTCCACAACTAGGATACCTTGTTATGTAAATTTAAACCTCTACAAGTAATAAAACTTTTTTAAATAGTAATGGTTTTAGATCTTCTATATTACTTGGTTCCTCTAAAATAATTGAACTATAACAAACACTACCCACCAACTCAAAAAGCATAAATAAGGTCATTTTTGCATCTTCTAATGAATAACCTTTTGATATTAGGGCATTGATAAAATTTGTGATTAATTGATTAACTTCAATATTCTCCTCTGGATTTAACAATGCCCTTCTATAAATACCTACAGAAAAATTTTTGTTTATTAATTTTAATATTAGCTTGTTTTCTTTAAAGTAGTCTATTATAAAATTTATGAAAAATAAAGTCATTACTCCTATATCCTGTAAATCATTTTTTTTCATTTCTAAAAAAGCCTCTTTTATTACCTTACTGCTTTCCTTTAATATTAATCTATTTATAATGTCATATTTATCCTTGAAGTATAAATAAAAGGTACCCTTAGCAACTCCAGCTTTTTTTACTATATCATCTATAGCTGTATTATTAGTTCCCTTTGTAGTAAACAACTCAAAGGCAGAGTTTAATAATAATCCCTCTTTCTTCTTCTTTTTTTGAGCAAACTTATCTTTTTTAGGATTTTCCATAGTTACACCACCTTTATACTAATTATAAATTTAAATTATCCAAATATCAATTAAATGCAAATTATTGTTTAATTTTATGGTTACAAGTATAATTAAGTATATCATTAACTATTTTAACGAGGTGTACATATGATTATTTTAAGTTGCAAAGATTTATGCAAAAGTTTTGGTATAGATGAAATATTAAAAAATGTTAATTTTTCAATTAATGAAGGTGATAGAGTTGGTTTAATAGGTGCAAATGGTGAAGGAAAATCCACATTATTTAAAATATTAACAAAACAACTATCTAAAGATAGTGGAGAAATATTCTTAGATAGCCATAAAACCTTAGGTTATTTATCTCAACATCTAGATTTAGTTTCAAGTAATACAATTTTTGATGAAATGCTACTTGTTTTCTCCTATTTAACAGACTGTGAAAAAAGACTTGAAAAACTTGAAGCTAAAATGAATGAACCCTATGATGAAAATAATGCAAGTTATCACGAAAAGTTAATTAAAGATTATACAAATTGTCAAGAAACATATAATCTTCGTGGTGGTTTTACCTACAAAGGTGAAATCAACAGAGTATTAAAGGGTTTAGGTTTTACAGAAGAAGATTTACATAAAGAAATTAACACCTTAAGTGGAGGACAAAAGACAAGGGTTGCCCTATGTAAATTATTGCTTGGGAATCCTGACATACTCTTATTAGATGAACCTACAAATCATTTAGATTTAGATGCAATTGCTTGGCTTGAGGATTATTTAGTTTCTTACAAAGGAACTGTCCTTGTTATTTCCCATGATAGATTTTTTCTTGATAAAACAACAATGAAAACATATCAAATAATTAATGGTCATGTAAATTGTTACAATGCCCCTTATACAAAGTATCTTACTTTAAGGGAAAAGGATTATGAAAACCAATTAAAAGCTTTTAATTTACAACAAAATGAAATAGAACGTCAGGAAAAAATAATAGAAAAATTCAGGTCTTTCAATAGAGAAAAAAGTATTAAAGCTGCTGAAAGCAGGGAAAAGGCATTAGACAAAATAGATAGATTAGATGAGCCTGACAAGGAACAAAAGCCTTCAAAAATTGCATTTGAAGCTTTAGTTAAAAGTGGTTTTGATGTTTTGCATATTGAAAATCTTTCAAAAAGCTTTCATGATAAACACCTATTTTCAAACCTTTCTATGGATTTAAAAAGAGGTGAAGAAATAGCCTTAATTGGTGAAAATGGCCGTGGAAAGACTACCCTTTTAAAAATAATTATGGATAAAGTTAAGGCAGATTCAGGTACAAAGATTCTAGGTGAAAATGTTAACGTTGGTTACTATGATCAAGAACAATCAGATCTTTCTTTAGATAAAAATATATTTGATGAAGTTCATGATTACTTTCCCCACCTTACAAACACCCAAGTTCGTAGCGCTCTTGGTGCATTTTTATTTAAAGGAGATGATGTTTTTAAGCCTATAAGTAAACTTAGTGGTGGAGAAAAATGTAGAATAAATTTATTAAAACTAATGTTATCAAAATCAAACTTACTATTATTAGATGAACCTACAAACCATTTAGATATTCCTTCAAGAGAGGCTTTAGAGGATGCAATTTTATCCTATGATGGTACATTAATTGTAATATCCCATGATAGATACTTTTTAAATAAAGTTATTAATAGAATTATGGAACTTCAGGAGAATGGCATCTTAGAATACCTTGGTAATTACAATTATTACTTAGAAAAAAAAGATAAACCTCAGCGTTTTGAAGAATACGAAATTCAGACTAATGGTAAAACGAAAACACAAATAAATGGTGATAAAAAAAAGAAACGTGATGAAATTAAAGCTGAAAAAAATAAACAGCTTGCTATTAAGAAATTAGAAGGTACAATATCAAAATGTGAGGAAAATCTACAAGAACTTCAAGAAAGCCTATGCCATGAAAATATTTATTCAAATCCTGAAGAAAGTATTAGAGTTAATAAAGAAATTAAAGACTTAGAAAATAAAATTGAACTTCTTTATGAAGAGTGGGAAGAAATTTCGTCTTAAAATAAGAGGGTAGAATATTCTACCCTCTTTTATATAAATCTTTCCTTTTTAGGTATTTTATTAATATAATCTTGAAAGTTTTCCTTTTCTATATCGCAAATTGAAACTGTAATTACATTTTCATCAATATTAAGCTCCTTTGCCATAGCATCTCTCATTGCTTTTGCAAGTGTCTCTTTAATTTCCTTATCTCTACCTGGATACATTGAAATATTAATATGTGGCATTTAAATTTCCTCCAAAACTAAAATTTATTTACTTCCTGTACTTCCAAAACCACCACGGTCTTCATTACCAAAACTTTCAACTTCTACAAAATCAAAATTTGGCATAACCTCCATAATTCTAAATTGTGCTATTTTGTCCCCTTTTTTTATTAGTGTTCCCTTTTCATCCTTTTCTTGAAGACAAAATACAGGCATATGCCATTCATCATTGTCCCCTATATATGTATCGTCTATTATTCCAACTGAATTTGTTTGAATTATTCCCCATGTTTTAAATGTAGAACTTCTTGGAGCTAGGTGTGCTTCAAATCCTTTAGGTAATTCTAAGGCAAAGCCTAAAGGTATCATAGCTCTTTGATTAAGTTCTACAAAAACGTCCTTTCTTGCATATACATCTATCCAATTACCCTTTTCTATTTTTTTTATCTTAGTTGCTCCATCAAACTACTTTA
>CAMNZV010000155.1 GCA_946575275.1 uncultured Clostridium sp.
CATGGATTTATTTCTGTTTATTAGGCTTAATATCATCTTATCTCTATTAAGTACCCCTTGTCACATAATAGTTGTTAATCCTTTTGTTGATATTACCTCAATTTGTTGATTGCTTGTCCTTTTTTCAGAAATAATCATTTTAGCATACACAGAAATATGTAGAGTATTTATTATTATAAATAAACTGATTATACAAATTGATATTTTTTCAAAACTATTTTTAATATACTTTTTTATATTCATATTATATATAATTATTCTCCCCAAAATTGTTCTATTATTAAAATTATAACTTTTTTTTTTCTTTTAATCAATAAATACAAAAAATATACCTAGTTTACTAGGTATATTTTTTGTTCATATTTTATACAATCTCTAACATATCTCTATAAAATAATACATAAATAAATAGGAATATTGTTGAAAATCCATAAACTTCTGTTGTGAGCTGCAGTGATATCCCCGTAAGATTTCCGTAAATAAGTATTGCTCCACAAATTGTGAACAGACTCATTCTTTTTCCTCTTAAAATCTTATCTTTTGTTCTGAAAAAATTAACAAATTCAAATAATATAATATAAATAATTAATATTAAAGAAACTAATGAAAATATTAATCCAAGTTCAGATGATAAATTTAGAAATAAATTATGTGCATCAGTATAGCCCTTTTTCCCTTGCGTGTAATCATCAAAATAATACTTCAAATTACCAATTCCAACTCCGGTTATAGGATAATCTTTAGATATATCAATTGAAGCTTTCCATATAGCCCTTCTTGTACTACTTTGACTATTTAATACTCTTTGCAATAAACTTCCTTGTTCTGTTCCAAGATCAATCATTTCATCATCTTCATCTTTAGTAACTTCTTGATTAATCTGAGTTACAAAATCCTCGCCTACTTTATCAGGTCTCTCCATAACATTAAAAGATAAAACACTTATTACTATTATGGTTATAGGAATGTATTTTTTCCAATTGCTTATATTAAATACTAAAAACACAACCATTACTGCAGAAAATGTTATTAAAACTCCTCTAGAAAACTGACATGACATTACTAATACAGAAATCAACGTCAAATATGCCCATTTACTTTTGAATCCCTTTTGATTATTCCACTTATTAATCACAATAATAAATGTTGGAATAATATATGCCATTATATAATTACCTGTTAACGGTCCATATCCCTTTACTCCCACAACTCCATTTATCATACTAATAAAATATAACAAAGTATCTGGAATTGCAGACATAATAAAAGATAATGAAATAAAATATATTAATTTATCTAAGAATTCTTTTTTATCATCTATTACAATACATTTGGCAATATAGAAATATAATGAGAATGGTATTACTGATAAAAGAACTATCTGTAAAGATAACACTTTATTAAAAGCAAAAATAATATTAATTAAGAAAAAACAAAACAATATTATTCTTAAAACCTTGGTCTTATACTTTATTCCATATACACTAATTTTGTTAAATAATCCATTATTAATCATTGCAATTAAACTTAATGTATAAAATGCTATGTAAAATATCCATTGAAAATTTAATAATCCCATCCTGAGCATCAAATATCCAACTAATGGTAATAAAGGTATGCAAAACATACTTGTAATTATGGAACTCTCTAATGAATTGAATAAATAGTATAATACAATCCACATAGTTGGGACTGCAACCATCCCCGCTATCATTGTGTAATAAGATTCCCTATTTATAAAAAATAATATAATTGCAAGTTCTAACAATATAGAAATAGCAATAATATATGGAAATACCTTCCTTATATTTATTTTACTTCCTTTCATTTCCTCTTCCTTTCACTCTTCTATTTTTAATTTGATTTAACATTTTTATTAATACTAATTTTATTTCATCAAATATATCTTTATATAAAATATATTCTAATAATAGACATAGAACTGTAAGAATTATTATTACACTATCTATCTTATTAAATGTAGAATACAACGCTAATATTGATATTGCAAACATTAATAAGCAAAATTTCTTTAGCCCATAATCTACATAATACAATTTTCTGGAATAATATGTTCGTAACACGAAATAAACAATAAAACTAACACCAGTAGATATGGCTGCACCTTTTCCACCTAATCTTGGCGTTAATATAAAGTTACCCACAACACTTGTTACCATAACAAGTGCAGTAATATATATATGATACTTTGTTTTTTTCTTGAAATTTATTCCTACAACTGTTACTTCTGATAAAGTTGTCAAAACAGGCATAAGGGATAGAAAAGGGAAAATATATCTTGCTTGTTCATAATCTTTACCTAATAAAAATATAATTAGATCCTTTGAAACTATTAATAGAATTAATACTGTGCACATCCCAACCACAGTATATTTATATATTTTCATAAAAAATTCGGTATTATTGGGTTCATTAATATATTTTTCATTTGCAAGTGGCACCCAAAAAGTAGAAAAAGTACTTTGTAATGCATTTAACAATGCAATTATCGTAAATGCTGATGAATATATCCCAACCTCTGACATCGATGAATATATTGTAAGGAACACTCTATCAATATAATTAAATATCCAAACCATTGCTGATGATAAAATTAAGGGAGAGGAATATTTAATCAATTTCTTTCTACTAATTTTACTAGATGATTTCTGATTTATAAAATTCCATTCTTCCTTTTCCATTAATATAGCAATTAATACTGCTATCATGTTAGAAGTAAATAATGCAATAATTAAAGTCCATACCGAATCCTTTAGCTTCGCATATAAAATTAACGTAAATAGTATATACAAAGCCTTTATTGTAATCTGTATTACAGAATAAGCTTTTCCTCGTTGCTTCATTCTTATTACTAAACTTGAAAAAGAAAATAAGATCATAATAAATGTATTTAATATTAAAAATATTGCTAGATTAAGACTAGGAACATCTAAAAGATATATGGTAATCGGTTTATAAAATACTACTACAAGTACTGATATAATACTCAAAGATATAATAGGTAACTTTAAACAATTAAATAATAGTGCCTTTCTGCTTTCTTTATTCTCTTCATAAAAGAATCGAGCATACGCTTGATCAAAACCCAATATAGACAAAATGGATACCAAACTAATTAATGAATTATAATTGGAAAATACCCCAAAATTTTCAGTGCTAATTAATCTTGATATAATAGGCGAGGAGATAGCACCTATTATTAGGGCTATACCATTACCTAGCGCATACTGCATAAACTTCTTTACTAAATTATTCATATTCTACTCCATTATTATCTCTTTAAAGCCTATTTTTTTGTATAATCCTATTGCATTTTCTCTAAAATCATCTGTTAGCAGAACTACATTTTTTCGTCCTTCATTTTTCATATATTCTATTGCTTTATTTACAACCAAAAAAGATAATCCCTTACCTCTATATAATTCATCTACAGCCACCATATGCAAATATCCATTTTCAACGCCATATTTTTCTCTATACCAAGCAGATGCTGTGGCTATAACCCTATCTCTGTATTTTATTATAAATACTCTTTCCGGAGAATAAATTTCTTCATTTTTTAAATTTTCTTCTATATTACATTGAAAACTAAAAACTTTGGAAATTAATTTTTCCCAAGACTTCTCATCTTCTTCCGTTTGTAAATTGGATACAATAAAATCACACTTATTCTTTTTATATATCTCAAACTCGTTTAATCTTAATTTCATTAAAATTTTCATATTAACACCCTCTATTTAAAAAAGTTAATTACTTTTGAAACTATATATTCAATATCATCTTCCTTTAAATTATAATACATAGGCAGTCTTAATAATCTTTCACTTTCTTTTGTGGTATATTCATCCTTCCCTGAAAGATATCCAAACTTTTTACCTGCTGGTGATGAGTGTAGTGGTATATAATGAAATACAGATAATATATTATTCTCTTTTAAATAAGTAATTAATTTCGTTCTTTCTTCTAGATTCTTTAATTTTATATAAAACATATGCGCATTATGCTTACATTCTTTGGGAATATTAGGCAATTCTAACTTTATATTATTCAAACAGCTAAGTTTTTCATAATACTTATTCCAACTATTTAATCTATCTCTATCTATTTCATCAATTTTTTCTAGTTGTGCATATAAATATGCTGCGTTTATATCACTTGGTAAATAAGACGACCCACAATCTACCCATGTATATTTATCAATCTGCCCTCTAAAGAACTTACTTCTATTAGTTCCCTTTTCTCTAATAATCTCAGCTCTTTCTATAAATCTTTCATCATTTACTAAAATAGCCCCTCCTTCACCCATGCTATAATTTTTTGTTTCGTGAAAACTAAAGCATCCAAAATGTCCAATTGTTCCAAGTGGTTTTCCTTTATAAAATGACATTACTCCTTGAGCAGCATCTTCTATAATGAACAAATTATACTTTTTCCCAATTTCCATTATCTTATCCATTTCACATGCCACACCAGCATAATGTACCGGTACAATTGCCTTTGTTCTTTCAGTTATTGCTGCCTCAATTAAATTTTCATTTATATTCATAGTATCTGGGCGTATATCAACATATACTATTTTAGCTCCACGCATAACAAAGGCATCTGCTGTGGATACAAATGTATATGAAGGCAATATAACCTCATCACCTTCTTTAATATCTGCTAATATAGCTGCCATTTCTAAAGCATGGGTACAAGAAGTGGTTAATAATACTTTATTAGCATTAAATTTTTCCTCTAGGATTTTACTACATCTATTTGTAAATTCTCCATCTCCACAAATCTTTTTATTACTATCAACCGCTTCTTTTATATACTTCATTTCAGTTCCAACATAAGGTGGCACATTAAAATTTATCATTTACTTTCCTCCTATAGGATTATTTCATTGTAATACTTCTTCTTTATAATACTTCTATTAACTGATATGTTATATTCAGATA
>CAMNZV010000156.1 GCA_946575275.1 uncultured Clostridium sp.
CTAAAATTGTTAGCTATATTAATACTAATTTAGATATAAAGGCAATTTCAGATGTATGTGTAACTTCATCTTCTGCTATGAAGATTATGAATAACATAAAAGAAAAGGATATTATCTTTGTTCCTGATAGAAATCTTGGTGAATATATTAGTGAACATTTTGAAGATAAAAACTTTATTTTATATCAAGGGTTCTGTCCAACTCACGAAAGAGTTGAAGCAAATGATGTATTAACTTTAAAGGATGAATATCCAAGTTATGAAATACTAGTTCATCCTGAATGTAACAAGGGTGTACGAGATATTGCTGATTTTATTGGAAGTACTTCTGAATTAATTGACTATTCTTATACTTCTTCATCTAAAGGCTTTATTGTTGTTACTGAAGAAGGGGTTTTATATCAAATGCAAAATAAGAGTCCAAACAAAGAATTTATTCCGCTAAAAGAAGGAATGATTTGTCCAAATATGAAAATGACTACCTTAAATGAACTATATGATTGTTTACTTAATGAAAGTAATGAAATAATAATAGATGAAGAAAAAAGAATTAGTGCATTAACAGCTCTTCAAAATATGCACTTGTTAGGGGATGACTAATTTGGTTGAAACTTGTGACGTTTTAATAGTTGGTACTGGTGTTGCCGGCGTTTATACGGCTTTAAATCTTGATAAAAATCTAAAAGTTTTGCTAATTACAAAGGAAGGTTTAAAGGATTGTAACTCATATCTTGCTCAAGGTGGTATTTCTACTGCTTTAAATAAAGATGATTATGATTCATACATTGAAGATACTTTAAATGCTGGTAATTACAAAAATAATGTTACTGCTGTTGAAACCTTAGTTAAAGAATCAAGGGATAATATTGAAAGGTTAGTAAACCTTAATGTTAAGTTTGATACTAAGGAGGACAATTCTTTTTATTACACTAGAGAAGGTGGCCATAGTGAATTTAGAATTGTACATGTTAAAGATGAAACTGGAAAGTTTGTAATGGAAAGTCTTTATACTGAACTTAATAAAAGGGAAAACATTGAAGTTATTGAACATTGTAAACTAATAGACATTATTAAAGGTGATGATAAGTGTTTAGGTGGAGTTTGTATGAAAAATAATGAAACCTTTCAAATACATTCAAGTGTTACAATACTTGCAACTGGTGGTCTTGGTGGTCTTTTCAAATCCACAACTAACTTTCCTTCTTTAACTGGTGATGGAATTAGTATTGCACTTAAAAATAATATTGAAATTAAAGATATTGGATACCTTCAACTTCATCCTACAGTTTTATATGAAGAAAACTGTATTGGTAAAAGGCTATTATTATCTGAATCTTTAAGAGGTGAAGGTGGAAAAATTAGAAATACTAAAGGTGAAATATTTGTAGATCCTCTAAGACCTAGAGATGTTGTTTCTAAAGCGATTTTAAAGGAAATAGAAAGTTCTAATAAGCCTTATGTGTATCTTGATTTAACCCATTTAAAAAAGGAATTCTTAATAAAAAGATTCCCTTTCCTTTATGATGAATGTTTAAAAAGAGGATATGCTATGGAAAAGGATTTACTTCCAATTTCACCTGCCCATCATTATGCTATGGGTGGTATTAAAGTAAATACCTATGGTGAAACAAGTCTTCCACTACTTTATGCTTTAGGAGAGACAGCTTGTACAGGAGTTCATGGTAATAATAGACTTGCAAGCAATTCTCTACTTGAAGGTTTAGTTTTTGGTTATAGATGTTCACAAAAAATAAATAAAAAATTGCGTTTAAATGATAACCTAAACTATCCATCTAGGGAAGACTTAATTAATTTTCTTAAAGAAAGGGTAGATGAAAACTATGTTAAATTATTTAATTATTGATGAGTTAATTAAAGATGCTCTAAAGGAGGATATGCCCTTTGGAGATGTTACAACAAATAGCATAATAGATGAGAATAGTACATGCAAAGTTTATATACATGCTAAGGAAGATGGTATAATTTGTGGACTTCCTGTATTTGAAAGAGTATATAAAATTGTAGGTAATGTAGATGTTATTTTTTATATTAAAGAAGGAAGCAATGTATTTAATGGTGATAAAATTGGTGAAGTTTCTGGAAATACACGAAATGTATTAATGGGAGAAAGAATTGCTCTAAATCTTCTTCAAAGAATGAGTGGAATAGCTACACTAACTAACAAATATGTAGAGGCAATAAAGGGAACTACTTCAAAAATAGTTGATACTAGAAAGGTTACACCTCTTTACAGAAATTTAGATAAATATTCTGTTACAATAGGTGGTGCTATAAATCACAGATATTCACTCTCTGACTCTATTTTAATTAAAGATAATCACATTGATGCTGCTAAAGGTATTACAAATGCTGTTAATTTAGCAAGAAAAAATGCCTCCTTTACCACAAAAGTAGAAGTTGAAACTGAAAGCCTTGAGGATGTTATGGAAGCTATTAATGCTAAAGCAGATATTATAATGCTTGATAATATGTCCCCTAAAATGGTATCTGAAATGGTTAAAGTAATTAATGGCAGAGCAATTGTAGAAACCTCTGGAAATATAACAATTGATAATGTTTTAGAATATGCTAAAACAGGTGTTGACTATATATCAATTGGTGCCCTTACACATTCCTTTAAAGTACTTGATATATCATTAAAAAATCTAACTTTACTATAAAAAAATCAAGAACCTTTATAGACATTACTCTATAAAGGTTCTTGATTTTTTATTCTTCACCTTCTGTTGCTTGAACTGATGGGTCTACCTTTTTTTCTTCTGTAGTTTTTATTTTTTCCCCATAGTAGCATACTATTGGATCCCCTGACTGTATTTGTTCATATATTGCCTTTGCAAGGTCATATGGTGAATTTATACACCCATGAGATCCTGCTGCTAAATATATATCCTTTCCAAATTCAGTTCTCCAACTTGCATCATGAATCCCTATATTTCCATTAAAGGGCATCCAAAAGGACACTGGACTTCTATATCCTTCACCAACAAGATATGTGTTCTTTTCCTTATAGTTTAACATATATACTCCAGTAGGTGTTGTGTGTCCAAGGGATACATTCCCAGTAACTACAGGACCTTCTGTTACAAGTGCACCATTTTTATAGAACCACATATGTTGATTTGTAAAGTCAATTTCTACGTATGTTTGTCCTATTTGATTATCACCATAACCATTGGCTTTTTGACTAAAACTTAAATCCTTTGTTGCAACTTCCCCATTTTCAATTGATGTTTTAAGTTCGCTAATGATTTTAGCTGTATCTACTCTCCATCCAAAATTTCCTCCTGCAATCTCAATAACCTTACCAGAAGTTGTTTTAAATTTTTTTGCATTGGCAACAGTATTATATTTGTATCCTATTTCATAAACATAATTGCTAAGTTTTTTATCATTTATATAAGTTGTAAAATCATCATTTACACCTATACAATCTTTTATTATATCTTTATTAATAACTTCAGTTTTTGAATTTACATTATAAGTTATTTCAGTTTGAAGGTATGTATTTAGTTTATCCTTGGCTGCTACAACTTCTGTGGAGTTTGATAAAAATGTTGGTTCTTCATATAAATCTTCTTTGTCTAAATCTAAATTATCCATAGACTTCAAAACAGCTTCTATGAATTTTGTATGTAAATCTTCTTTTTTTACTGTACTCCCTAAAGATTCACTTTTAATTTCATATTCACTTCCATTGTATTCAATATATGCATTTTCAGGTTTAACAGAATTTTCTTCCTTTAAACAATTTAAATTGTCAAAGACACTATTAAGCTTACTTTCATCATATTCAATATTTACCTGCATTTTTGACTCCCCATCCTTAAGTGGTGATATTATCCAGGCAAATGGATTCTGTTCTTTTTTATATTCTGCTACTTTTCCATCTGAAATATAGGTAAGACCTAAATCTTCTGCATTTACTACTTCTTCTAAACCATCTCTTCCTTTAATATTTAAAGAATATGTATTAATTTTATTTTGCAATTCTTCTTCTACTTCTGATACAGTTTTATTTGAAATACTAGTACCATTTATTTTAGAGCCAAAATAAAAATGTTTTGTAAAGTAAATGGAAAACCCCAAATATACTATTAATAATGCTGCAACTATTGATACAATTGCTAAATATAATTTCTTTTTTTTATCTTTATTTAACTTCATTAATAATTCCCCCTGTTCTTTCTACTTAATATTATATACTATAGTAATGAATAATTCTATTAACAAATATTACTTATTTGTTAAACTTTTCACTATACCCACATCTTTTACATAAGTATTCAACCTTGTTTCTATTAGAGAATCCATTATACATATTTATTGCTCTTTCATATTTTAATATTTCTTCAATGGTATTTTTAAATATGTTCCCAAGAACAATATTTCCATCACTATCTAAGCAACAGGGTACAACATCACCATTAGATAATATACCAAAATGATCTCTAAGACCATGACAAAAACCCTTACTGCTTATTTCATCAATTTTTATATCTGGCCAACTAAATTTTTCTGCAGAATTTAAATATAAATTATTTTGCAATTTTATTCTTTTCTTTTCATTTAAATTATCTAATATATCTTCTTCATAATTGAAAAATTCTTTTATTATTTTTAATACTTCTATATTAAGATTGTTTTTTCCCTTATTATTTATACTATCAAAATTCCAAAGTCTAAAACTTATTATTATATTGGTATTTTCTATTATATCCTTTGAACATTCTAATATGTCATTTAAATATTTATGAAAGTCTATATTACTGTTATTTCCTTCAAAGCTATGTAGTGAAAAATTTATTTGTCTTAAAGCCTTTGAATTTTTTAATATGTTAAAGTTATCCTTTATTAAGGTTCCATTTGTAGTAATGTTTACTTTAAGATTATTTTTATATGCAGTTTCTAAATAGTCCCC
>CAMNZV010000157.1 GCA_946575275.1 uncultured Clostridium sp.
TACTTCTATTACTATCTTATCCTTTGGTAATATAGTTGGATACTCATTTAGTATTAGTTTTTCTGTGAAATTTATAGAGGCTCTCTTATCTCTAGTTAATTCATTAAGACCAATAGCTATAGAATTAGAAATAAGTTTCATTGTTGCACTATCTCCGTCTATTGAAGTATCAAATTTATTTTCTTTTGTACTTCTATGTAGTAGCTCATATGCAATTGATTCATTATTGTTATCATATATAGCCTGTCTTGCCATAAAAATATCCATCTAATCACCTTCCTTCTCATTTCTATTTAATATTATTATAACCTATCTTTACTTTTATTATCAAGACTTCCAAATGCTAAAATATTTGAACTTTTTACTAACATTATTAAAGGAGCATAACTTTTTAGTCATGCTCCTTTTTTTTAATAATCTTCTTCTGAAATTATTTGATTTATAGGTGCTCCAGGTGCTACCATAGGAAATACCTTTTTATCGCAATCTATAATATAATCTATAAGAACTGGTCCATTTGTACTTAATGCCTCTTTAAATGCATCATCAAATTCCTGTCTTTTGGTAACTCTAAAGCCTTTTGCCCCATGAGCTTCTGCAAGTTTTACAAAATCAGTTTTTCTATCTAATGTAGTTTCTGAATATCTTTCTTCATAGAATAAAGTTTGCCATTGTCTTACCATTCCAAGAACATTATTATTTACTATAATCATTATTACAGGTACATTATAAGACACTGCTGTAGCTATTTCAATATTGTTCATACCAAAGCTACCATCTCCTGCTATATTTATTACTCTAGAACTTGGACTTCCTATTTGAGCTCCAATTGCAGCTCCAAGTCCAAATCCCATTGTTCCAAGACCCCCAGATGTTACAAAGGTTCTTGACTTCACAAAGTCAAAATATTGCGCCGCCCACATTTGATGCTGGCCAACTTCTGTTGAAATTATAAAATCACCATTGTTACACTCATTTAATCTTTTAAATAAATATTCTGGAGTTAATGCATTACCTTCTGCATTCTTTTTCAGATTATCCTTTTCCTTTATTGTTTCTATTTTATTTAGCCAATCTTCATTTCTCTTTTCATTAATCAAAGGAATTAATCTATCAAGTATAACTTCACAGTCACCTATAACACTTGCATTTACTTTTATATTTTTATTTATTTCTGCTGGGTCTACATCAATATGAACTATTTTTGCATTTCTTATATGCTCTGCACTACTTACAACCCTATCTGAAAATCTTGCGCCTATTGTAATTAACAAATCACATTTGGTAGCTGCAATATTAGATGCTTTTGTACCATGCATACCTATCATTCCAGTAGATAATTCATAATCATTTTTAACAGAATCTCTTGACATTAAGGTAGTTGAAATAGGTGCCCCTATTTTTTCTGCAAATTGTCTTAATAATGTACAAGCTCTAGAGGCTTTAATTCCCCCTCCTGCATATATAAAAGGTTTTTCACATTCATTAATTAATGTTACAACTTCCTTTATATCCTTTTCTGTAATGTACTTTGTACTTTTTAAAACTTCCTTTGGTATATATTCATGATATTCTGTTTTATTTGCTGTTATATCCTTTGGTATATCAATTAATACTGGTCCTGGTCTGCCTTCTTGAGCTATATAAAAAGCCTCTTTAATAACATTTTCAAGGTCCTTTATATCTTTTACTATATAGTTATGTTTTGTTATTGGCATTGTAATCCCAGTAATATCCACCTCTTGAAAACTATCCTTTCCAAGTAGTGGAATTGTAACATTCCCTGTAATAGCTACCATTGGTATTGAATCCATATGAGCGGTTGCAATACCTGTAACTAAATTAGTTGCTCCTGGACCTGAGGTTGCTAAACATACTCCAACTTTTCCTGTTGCTCTTGCATATCCATCTGCTGCATGGGCTGCATTTTGTTCATGACAAGTTAAAACATGATTTATTTCATCCTTATGCTTATATAATGCATCATAAATATTTAAAACAGCTCCACCTGGATACCCAAAGATAGTATCTACACCTTGATCTATAAGTGATCTTATTAAGATTTCTGCTCCAGTTAAAATCATACTTCTAATAACCTCCTTTTATAAACTATTTAAATACTGCTCCTGTACTTGCAGAGCTTACAAGCTTTGCATATCTTGCTAAATATCCTTCTGTAACTCTTGGCTCTCTAGGTATAAATTTCTTTCTTCTTTCTTCAAGTACTTCATCTGAAACCTTTAATTCTAATTTCCCAGCATTTATATCAATTGAGATTATATCCCCTTCTTCTACAAGACCTATTACTCCACCTTCTGCTGCCTCTGGTGAAACATGCCCAATTGAAGCTCCCTTAGTTGCTCCACTAAATCTACCATCTGTAATTAATGCTACTTCTTTGTCAAGTCCCATTCCTGCAATTGCTGATGTTGGTGAAAGCATTTCTCTCATTCCAGGGCCACCCTTTGGTCCTTCATATCTTATAACAACTACATCCCCAGCTTTAATTTTCTTTGCCATAATAGCTTCTATTGTATCTTCTTCTGAATCAAAAACCCTTGCTGGTCCTTCATGTACTAACATTTCTTTTGCAACTGCTGATCTTTTAACAACAGCTCCATCAACAGCTAAATTACCTCTAAGTATTGCAATTCCACCAATTTCACTATATGGTGTTTCTATATGCATTACAACATTATAATCAGTAATTACAGTATCTTTTGTATTTTCTCCCTGAGTTTTCCCAGTTACAGTTATACAATCCTTATGAATCAAATCCTTCTTTGATAATTCATTTATAACAGCACTAATTCCACCTGCATAATATAAGTCAATAATATGAGTTTGTGATGCTGGTGCTAAGTGGCATAAATTTGGCACTCTTGCTGATACTTCATTTATAATGTCTAAGTTTATTGGGATTTTTGCTTCATTTGCAATTGCAGTTAAATGTAATACAGTATTTGATGAACATCCTAATGCCATTTCAACTGACAATGCATTCTCAATTGAATCTACTGTAACTATATCCCTTGGTTTTATATCTTTTTCAAGTACATTCATTACTGCCATTCCTGCATGTTTTGCAAGTCTTATTCTTTCAGAATAAACTGCTGGTATTGTTCCATTACCAGGTAATGCTAACCCTAATGCTTCTGCTAAACAATTCATTGAATTTGCTGTAAACATACCTGAACATGATCCACATGTTGGACATGCTTTGTTTTCTAATTCCTTTAAATCAGCCTCAAGCATAGTTCCATTTTCATATGCTCCAACACCTTCAAACACTGTTGTTAACGAAACATCACAATCCTTGAACTTTCCTGGTAACATTGGTCCTCCACTTACTAAAACTGTTGGTATATTAAGTCTAAGTGCTGCCATCATCATTCCTGGTACGATTTTATCGCAATTTGGAATTAATACTAATGCATCAAATCCATGAGCCTTTACCATACATTCTATAGAATCTGCAATTAATTCTCTTGTAACTAGAGAATATCTCATTCCTTCATGTCCCATGGCAATTCCATCACATACTCCTATTGTTGGAAATACAAGTGGTGTACCACCTGACATTAAAACTCCTGTTTTTACAGCCTCTACAATTTTATCTAAATTTATGTGTCCTGGTATAATATCATTTTGTGAGGTTACTACTCCAATTAGAGGTCTTTCTAACTGTTCATCTGTAAGACCTGCTGCTTTGAATAGTGACCTATGTGGTGCCCTAGAAGGCCCTTTTTTAACTGCGTCACTTCTCATTTTTTACAACTCCTTTTCTAGTTTTTCTAATACTATTTTTGTCATTTCTTCAGTACCTATAAGTTTCATTCCTTCGCTCATTATATCTCCAGTTCTATATCCTTCTTCTAATACTTTTAGAACTGCCTTTTCTATTATAGCTGCTTCATTATCTAATCCAAAGCTATACTTAAGCATCATTCCTGCTGAAAGTATGGTAGCTAATGGGTTTGCAATTCCTTTTCCTGCAATATCAGGAGCACTTCCATGTATTGGTTCATACATTCCAAAGCTATCTTCTCCAAGTGATGCAGATGGTAACATTCCAATTGATCCTGTAACCATACTAGCTTCATCTGATAATATATCCCCAAACATATTTGAAGTAACTATAACATCAAATTGTCTTGGATCTCTTACCATTTGCATAGCTGCATTATCTATATAAAGATGATTTAATTCAACTTCTGGATAATCCTTTGCAACTTCTTCTACTATTCTTCTCCATAATCTTGAACTTTCAAGTATATTTGCTTTATCTACTGAAGTAATCTTTTTATTTCTCTTCATTGCTGATTCAAAACCAATTTTAGCTATTCTTCTTACTTCATCTTCATTGTACTTTTCTGTGTCATATGCAGCTGCAATCCCATTATCTTCGCACTTTCCTCTTTCACCAAAGTAAATCCCTCCAGTTAATTCACGTACAACTAATACATCTATTCCATCTCCAATTATACTTTCCTTTAATGGTGATGCTTCCTTTAATGGTGCATATAATACTGCCGGTCTAAGATTACAATATAGTCCAAGACCTCCTCTTAATCCTAATAAAGCTTGTTCTGGTCTTACTTTAGCTTCTGGTGAATCCCATTTAGGTCCTCCAACAGCACCAAGTAATACTGCATCACTTTTTTTACAAGTTTCTAAAGTTTCATCTGGAAGTGGTATTCCAAATTTATCAATGGCACATCCTCCTGCCATAACATATTCATACTCAAAATTATTACCAGTCTTTTCTCCAACTAAATTTAAAACTCTTACTGTTGAATCTATCACCTCTGGTCCTATTCCATCTCCTGGTATAACTGCAATATTGTATTTCATTTATATTTCCTCCATCTATTTATTATTTTTATATTTATTATAAAATATTTACTACTAAAAA
>CAMNZV010000158.1 GCA_946575275.1 uncultured Clostridium sp.
TATTTTTTTCATCTAGAATTGAAACAGCTTCTATTGCATTGATTATAAGATTATTCAAAACAATTGATAAATTACTATTTCTTAATCTACTATTTTCAAGATTACTACTTACCTTATACTTGAAATTTATGCTTTTCACAGCACATTCCTGTATCTTACTATAAAAAATTGCCTTAATAATTGTATTATCAATATACATTAGATCTGAATATTTGTCTTGCTTTCCTATATCCTCTATGTAATTAGCTACTTTTAATTTTATTTCATTGTTACCCTCTAATACTACCATAGAATTTAATGTATTTAGATGATTATTATATTCATGTTGTTTTTCTCTAAATTTAAGCAATAAATTGTCAATAACCTTTGTATATTCCTTATTAATTTCAAGTTCCCTTTTCTCCTCAAGTTCAGAATAAATAACTTTATAGCTATGTATATTAATAAGTACAAGTGCAATTAAATATATGAAGACTTGAACGTATTCCAAATTAGAGAATATCTCAGCATTAACACCCATTTTTATTATTACAACAAAAATTACAATATTAAGTATCAATGTCCAAATAACTCTGTTTTTACTTATTACATATTCAACTCCACTAACTTTATTTCTAAACTTTTTTAGTAATAATCCAACTACAGTTGCTGAAAATAAAAGCAATATAAGCATAAAAACTTCATTATCCTGTAATCCTCTGTTATGAATAAAAGGTATTGAACTTATTCCAAGTAATAACAATTCCCCTATACTTAATATAATTAGAGAAATAATAAATTCAATAGCACTTAACATTACATCCTTTTTATCAAGCTTACTAATTGTAAAGCAACATAATATAACTGATAATATAAATGGAATACTATTAGCCCCATCATTAAAATCAAGAGAAAAAATCATTCCATTAATAATAGATATAACAAGAATTATAGGAAAATTCTTTATTACTCTTTTATTAAATATAATATTATAATATGTAAATGTTGCTAACATTTCTAAAGACGAGAAAACAATGCTCATTTAGTTTAATTCCTCCATTACATTACTTTTGTACTTATACCCTAAAGGAATTGTATCTTTACAATTCCAAAAATGGATATCTATAATCTTAGGCTTAACCTTTACAAATCTTTCAATATATTTTTTATTTACTGCAAAGGCTTTATGGCATTGAATTAGGACTTCATTTCCTACCTCATCCATTAATTTATTAAGTCCATAGCCCTTAGCAAGTATTACATCATCTTTAGTTTTTATACTACAACTTCTATTGCTATATTCTATGTACACTATGTCCTCTATATAAACCTTTGTTTTAATGCATCCATCCATGTTAACTAAAATATACTTACCTTCTTTTTCTATGTTTGAGTTACCCTCTGCAAATGTTTTAATAATATCTTTTACATCATTTTCATTGTAAGGTTTAATTAAAAAGTCATAACAATGGGTCTTTTTAAAGGCATCTACTATACTAATAACATCATTTGTAATAAATATTATTCCTGTTAGCTTGTACCTATTATCTTCCCTAAGAGATATTCCAAATTCCATTCCGGATCCATCTGGTAGTTCAATATCAAGAAAAAATAAGTGTATTTCCTTTTCCTTTGTTATGTTTTTAGCTGAGCTTACTGTGTCAGTACTGTAAACTCTACAATCAATAAAACTTCTTTCAATCATCTTTACTAAAGCTAGTCTTTGTTCTTTAATATCTTCAACAACAAGAATATTCAAACTTCACCCTCCCCAAAACATCTATTTATATATTATCTTCTTTTAATGAAAATTTCAACAAAAAGAAGTTTTATGTAGTTTTTTATTCTTTTTATGCAGAAAATTCCATTTAAAGCTATTTAATGTTATAATTTTATTTATTTTAAGAAGGGAATTCTCCTATGATTGAATTATTTGAAAATATTATCCAAAACATTAAAAATTCATGCCCTAAAGATTGCATTTTATATTTAAAGGATACTATGGATTTAAAAGAATCTCATTATCCTTTAAATTCTTATAATAACTCAAATTATATTATATTTCATAATTCTATTAATCAATTTTATAGGCCTTCATTTATTGACAATAATAGTTCAAAGGTTATATATATATACGAAGAAAGCAATGAAATTTATATAACCCCACCTATAGACAATGATTTAGATGTAACAATATTACCTAGAATTAAACTTCACTCCTATGATATAAAGGATCTTTCCTTTATTATTGAAAATTTGATTGTTCTATTAATTGTTACAAATAGTAATGAAAATCTTTTATTTTCTGTAACCCATACTGAAGACTATGTTTATATTAACAAAATATTAATTGTATAAATTTTAAAAGGCTTAGTACTCAAATGTACTAAGCCCCTAATTATTTTATAAATGCCAAATATCTTTATTGTATTGTGCAATTGTTCTATCAGATGAGAAGAATCCTGCCTTACTAATATTTACTAATACTTTCTTATTCCAAGAATCTCTATCTTCATAGTCCTTAAATACTACATCCTTAGTTTTAATATAGTCTTCAATATCTAATAAAGTCATAAACCAATCTTTATTAATTAATTCTTGATGTAATCTTGTTAAGTTTTCCTTGTCCCCAACTTCAAGCATTTCATCACTTACTATAAAGTCAACTAATTCTTTTATTGCTGGTTTCTTGTAGAATTCTTTAGATACATAATCAGCCTTTTTGTAATGTTCAATTACTTGTTCTGAAGATTCACCAAAGATGTATATATTCTCATCTCCAACTAATTCATGAATTTCAACATTTGCTCCATCTTCTGTTCCTAAAGTTAAAGCACCATTTAACATGAACTTCATGTTACCAGTTCCTGAAGCTTCTTTAGATGCAAGTGAAATTTGTTCTGATACGTCACAAGCTGGAATTAATTTTGAAGCCTTTGTTACGTTGTAGTTTTCAATCATAACAACATTTAAATATTTATTTACTTCTGGGTCATTATTAATTATTTCTTGTAGACATAGTATTGTATGAATTATGTCTTGTGCAATTATATATGCAGGTGCAGCCTTTGCTCCAAATATCATAGTAATTGGTGTAGTTGGCTTTTTACCAGCTTTTATTTCAAGATACTTATTAATGATGTATAAAACATTCATTTGTTGTCTCTTGTATTCATGAAGTCTCTTAATTTGAATATCAAATATAGAATTTTCATTTATATCAATATCTTGAGTTTCCTTTAAATATTTCTTTAAGGCAATTTTATTTTCCTTTTTAATAGCTTCAAGCTTATTGTATACAGTTTTATCATTAATGAACTTACCTAAATCTTCAAGCTTTTCAGCATTTTCCTTATATCCATCTCCAATTAATTCAGTAATGTAATTAGCAAGCTTATGATTACAGTGAATTAACCATCTTCTAAAGGTAATACCATTTGTTTTATTATTAAATTTAGTTGGATAAAGATCATAGAATGGTTTTAACTCTTCATCCTTAAGAATTTCAGTATGTAGTGCTGCAACTCCATTTACACTAAATCCATAATGAATATCCATATGAGCCATATGAACTCTGTTAATATCATCAATAATAGTTACTTTTTCATCTGAATACTTAGCTTTTACTCTGTTATCTAATTCTCTAATTATTGGTAATAATTGAGGAACAACCTTTTGTAAGAAAGCTATTGGCCATTTTTCTAATGCTTCTGCAAGAATTGTGTGGTTAGTGTATGCACAAGTCTTAGAAACTATTGAAATAGCTTCATCCATTCCAATTCCCTTTTCTCCAAGTAATCTTATTAATTCAGGAATAACCATTGATGGATGTGTATCATTAATTTGAACAACTACATGTTCATTTAATTTGTGAAGGTCATATCCATTTTCTTCTGCTTCTAAAAGAATTAATTGTGCTGCATTACTTACCATGAAGTATTGTTGGTAAATTCTTAATAATTCTCCTGCTTCATCACTATCATCTGGGTATAAGAATAAAGTTAAGTTTTTAGCAATATTATTTTTATCAAAATCAATGCTATCATCTTTAACTAAAGATTCATCTAAAGTATCAATGTCAAATAATCTTAATTTGTTTGATGCCTTATTATATCCAGTAACATCAATATCATATAATGTTGACTTTAAAGAAAATCCACCAAATGGAACTTCAAAGCTAATATCTGATTTGTTTAACCATGCATCCTTTGTTATCCAAGGATTTTTAACAGTTTTTTGCTTTCTGTCTTCAAATATTTGTTGGAATAATCCAAAGTGATAATTTAGTCCTACACCATCACCATTTAATCCTAAAGTTGCAATTGAATCTACGAAACAAGCTGCAAGTCTTCCAAGACCACCATTACCTAAAGAAGGTTCTAATTCAACTTCTTCAATATCAGTTAATTCCTTACCATTTTTAGATAAAACTTCTTGAACTTCATCATATAATCCAAGATTAATTAAGTTATTTGATAATAATTTACCAATTAAGAATTCTGCTGAAATATAGTATAGTTTCTTTTTACCTTTATTTGTACCTTTTTCTTTAATATCTGACTTAGTCATTTCTAATAATGCTAAATAAACTTCTTCATTAGTAGCATCACTTATTGTCTTTTTGAACCTTTTCTTTAAAATTTCTTTTAAATTATTTTCTACCATAAAATTTACTCCCACCTTAAAAAATATTTACGACGTACTTTTATTATATTAATTTAATTATAATTCTTTTGTTTATTTTCTTACAATTTTGTTTATTTACTTACCTATTTTTATTATTTTCTATTTTTATTCATATTATACCACAAAAACAAGGTAGGGTAATTTTGTCCCTACCTTATTACTAAATATTTTTTTATTCTACCTTAAATCTTCCTGTTTGAACATTCATATCATTAGTTAAATTATTTAAG